>MGAF01000011.1:11864-22621 GCA_001789635.1 Candidatus Roizmanbacteria bacterium RIFCSPLOWO2_01_FULL_35_13
GGAGCAGATTTAGTCACTTTAGTTCATACAAAAAGAAAAAATCTTATCAATAAAATAATAGGAGGACAGGAAGAAACAACAACAGGTGTAATTAGACTTCGTGCAATGGCTAAGGATAAAGTTTTGAAATATCCTATGGTAGCAATCAATGATACCCCGACAAAACATATGTTCGATAATGTCTATGGAACTGGACAAAGTACTTTAGACGGAATTATCAGGGCAACGAATATTCTTTTGGCCGGTAAAACATTTGTTGTTATTGGTTATGGGTATTGTGGTCGGGGACTTGCAAACCGGGCCAGAGGAATGGGAGCTAGAGTAATCGTTTGCGAAGTAGAACCGGTTAAAGCTCTTCAGGCAGTTATGGATGGTTTCGGCGTGATGTCTTTTTTAGAAGCAGCAAAAGAAGGCGATATTTTTGTTACCGTTACCGGAGGAAAGGATAATATCAGAGGTAGTCACTTCCAAAGAATGAAGAATAATGTTATCCTAGCAAATGCAGGGCATTTTGATGTAGAGATTAATATTCCGGAACTGGAAAAACTGGCAAAATCAAGAAAAACAATAAAAGAAAATGTGGAAGAATTTTCTTTGAAAAACGGCAAGAGTATATTTCTACTTGCAGAAGGTAGGTTGGTTAACCTGGCAGCAGCTGAAGGGCATCCATCCAGTGTTATGGATATGTCTTTTGCAAATCATGCTCTTTGTGCAAGGTGGCTGGTAAGAAATTATAAGAATTTGAAATCGGAAGTCTATGAAGTCCCTAAAGAAATTGATGAAAAAATTGCGAGGTTAAAGCTCCAGGCTCTAGGAATTAAAATTGACACACTGTCTAAAGAACAAAAAAAGTATTTTACGTCATGGTCGGAAGGTACCTGAGTAAAATTTCTAATTTCTAATAACTAATTTCTAATGATTCGAACAATCATCTTCGATTTTGACGGAACAATCGCGGATACTCTGCCTGAAATATTTGAGCTTTATAATAAATATGCCGATGATTTTAATCTTCCTGAAATAACCCGAAAAGAAGCTGAAGAGTTGAGAAATAAATCTGCTTTTGAAATTATCCGATCATTTGGAATATCCGTTATTAAGTTACCTTCAATCGCAAATAAAATAAGACGTGAACTGAACAGTTCAATTACTCAAATAAAAATATTTAAGGGAATGACCGAAGTTTTTAAAGCTATAAAAGATAAAGGTTTGCAATTGGGTTTGTTGACTTCTAATTCACAGGAGAATGTAGAAAAATATCTGAAGTTCCATAAGATTAAACTGTTTGATTTTGTTCACTCGGAAAAAAATTTATTCGGAAAATCAAACACATTGGGAAAATTAATCAGGAAATACAGTTTAGAAAAAGAGAAGACTATTTATGTTGGAGATGAGGTTAGGGATATTGATGCCTGCCGCGATAACGGAATTAAAATTATCTCGGTAACCTGGGGATTTAACACAAAGGAAATTTTAAAAAAGAATAAACCAGATTATTTGATTAAAAAGCCGAATGAAATATTGACAATCATGGACAAAATGACGCGATCGCGTAATTTTGTCAATAAATATAAATAATATTTTTTCCATTAATTATTTTCTGCTTTGATTGTAAACTTTTGATCGGATACATGTAGGAAACAACATTAAAATTTTCAATTTTCAATTTACAATTTTCAATCACTTTTTCGATAAACCAGGGTGAAATGTATAGATAAATAGTTATAAAGTCTTTAAAATCTATAAAGTTCATAAAGTTAATTTTGAAAATGTCGTCTTTAATAATTATTATATTTTTTTTATTCGGGTGAAAGAATCTACGTAGATGCAGGATCAAGAGCAAAACAGGATTGATTTCGACGGCAATAAACTTGGTGTTTATTTTTTTTTCATAAGAATTTTTGGCTGCATTAAAAATTACAATTCCGTCACCGGCACCCAAGTCAAAAACCGTTTGGTTATTTTTTAAATGCAGCGCTTTCAAAATTAACACTAAATCCTTTTTATTAGATGGAAAATAGGGAATTGGGGATAATTTTTTGGAGGAGAAAATTAATATTACTGTAATTAAAGCTGATATAATAAACAAAATGAAAATAAAAAAAGCCATAAAGTATTTTATCATTGACTTCGATTCAACATTCGTCCAAAGTGAGGGACTCGAGGAGTTAGCT
Source organism: Candidatus Roizmanbacteria bacterium RIFCSPLOWO2_01_FULL_35_13 (assembly GCA_001789635.1). Taxonomy (GTDB): domain Bacteria; phylum Patescibacteriota; class Microgenomatia; order UBA1406; family GWC2-37-13; genus 2-01-FULL-40-13. Next base: position 14,039 of record MGAF01000011.1, read on the forward strand.
GTTGTTGCTCTTAAAAAAAATCCGGATCGGGAACTTACAATTAAAAAAATAAAGGAAATAACTAATTTAGGAATGGACGGTAAGATTCTTTATGATGAGAGTTTGCGAAAAAGATTAAAGCTTTTGCACGGAAATAAATTACATATTAATCAGGTAGTCAATATTTTAAAGAAAAAGATATCTCTATCAATTAAGAGAAACCGCCCTTTTTTTAAACTATTTAAAGATAATATTTATATTATTTCGGGTGGTTTTAAGGAGTTTATACTTCCTATTGTAAAAACTTTCGGTATAAAAAAAAGCCATATTTTTGCTAATACCTTTGTTTTGGACAGAGCTGGAAAAATAGTCGGATTGGACTCAAAAAATCCCCTCTCTCAACACGGCGGTAAAGTAAAAGTGGTAAAAAATTTGCGTCTGACCGGAGAAACTATTGTTGTGGGGGACGGTTATTCCGACTATGAAATAAAAGCCATGGGAGCGGCCAAACATTTTATTGCTTTTACAGAAAATGTTTATAGAGAGATAGTTGTACAAAAAGCCGACCGTGTCGTTTCCAGTTTCGATGAATTTCTCTATGTAAATAATCTGCCGATGAGTATTAGTTATCCGAAAAGCAAAGTAAAAGTTTTGTTGCTTGAGAATATAAATAACCAAGCCGTAACTGATTTTGAGCACGAGGGTTACAAAGTTGAGTATTATGAGAAAAGTTTATCTAAATTTGAAATTCTAAATAAATTAAAAGATATAAGGATATTGGGTGTAAGATCAAGGACAAATATTGACAAAGAAATTATAGATCAGGGCCAAAAACTTTTAACAATCGGTGCATTTTGCATAGGTACAAATCAGATAAATCTGCAAAAAGCCGCTCTTGAAGGTATTGCCGTCTTTAATGCTCCCTATAGTAATACGAGAAGTGTGGTCGAGATGATCCTGGGCGAGATTATAATGCTGAGCCGGGGAATTTTTGCTAAAAGCATTAAACTTCATCAGGGAATCTGGGATAAATCAACTGCGGGTTCTTTTGAGGTAAGAGGGAAGAAACTGGGAATAATAGGTTACGGAAATATCGGTTCGCAGCTTTCAACCCTGGCCGAATCATTAGGTATGCATGTTTATTTTTTTGACGTAGTTGAAAGAATGCCATTGGGAAATGCTGAACAATGTAACAATTTGAAAGATTTACTTAGTATTTCCGACATAATTACCGTTCATGTTGACGGAAATAGCGATAACATTCATTTAATAAGCGAAAACGAATTTAATCTGATGAAAGACGGTGTAATTTTCCTGAATGCCAGTCGAGGATTTGTCGTTGATCTTAAAGCTCTGGAAAAAAATCTAAGATCCGGAAAAGTGAGAGGTGCGGCAATTGATGTTTTTCCCAATGAGCCAAAAGGAGCAGGTGAAGCATATGTATCGCGGCTTCAGGGAATGCAGAATGTGATTCTCACTCCTCATATAGGCGGAAGTACAATTGAAGCACAAAAAAATATCGGTGTGTTTGTAGCCGGAAAAATAATAGATTATATCAATGCCGGGAATACGCATCTTTCTGTTAACTTTCCCAATATTCACTTGCCCAAACAGGGTAACTTTCATAGATTATTACATGTGCACCGTAATATTCCCGGCATGCTTGCCTCAATAAACAGTACCTTAGCCAGGTTTCATATTAATATAGAAGGTCAGTATTTAAAAACCACTGAGGATATAGGGTACGCAATAACGGATGTCAATAAATTTTACGATAAACAGACAATTAAAGAGTTAAAAACCATAGAAAATACAATCAGATTCAGACTACTCTATTAAAATTAAAATGAAATATACTTATTTTACCTGCGGGCCGTCTCAACTTTATCCTGGAGTATTTAGACATTTACAAATTGCGTTTGACAAAGATATTCCTTCGCTTTCACACCGGAGTAAGATATTTCAACAAATTTATAAATCAACTCAGGATAATTTAAGAAAATTGCTGTCTATTCCAAAAAGCCATAAAATATTTTTTGTTTCTTCTTCGTTAGAGTCGATGGAAAAAATAATCCAGAACTGTGTTGAAAAGAACAGTTTTCATTTTGTAAACGGAGCTTTTTCAAGAAAATTTTATCAATTTGCAGAAATATTAAAAAAGCAACCAATTAAGTATGAAGTTCCAGAGGGTGAAGGTTATCTTCCGGAAAAAGTAATGATTCCCCCAGATACTGAATTAATTTGTGTTATGCAGAACGAAACATCTACCGGAGTTGCGATCCCTGTACAATCGATTAATCGATTGTACACTCAAAATCCAAAATCATTAATAGCTGTTGATATAGTATCATCGGCACCGTACGTTGAGTTAAATTTCAACAAAATCGATTTAACTTTTTTTTCAGTACAGAAGGGCTTTGGTCTGCCGGCCGGTATGGGTGTTCTAATAATAAATGAAGAAGCATTAGCCAAGGCACAATTTCTAAGAAAAAAAGGGATTAATGTTGGTAGTTATCACTCTTTTTCGTCACTTTTGGAGAAAGATCAAATTTTTCAAACTCCGGAAACACCCAATGTTTTGTTGATTTATCTATTGGGTCAAGTCTGTAAAGATATATTAAAAAAGGGTATGAATATGATCCGGGAAGAAACGGAAGCGAAAGCAAAACTGGTCTACGATTTTTTTGACAAACATCCAAGATGTAAACCTTTTGTTAAAAATTCAAACTATCGATCTAAAACTACTATTGCTATAGATGTAATGGGAGATACAAATAAAATTGTTAAAAAATTAAAATCCAAGGGAATTGTCGTAAGTTCCGGATACGGAAAATTTAAAGAAAGTCACATCAGGATCGCAAATTTTCCTGCTCACTCTGCAAAAGATTTTACTAATTTAGTAAGGTACTTAAATATAATCAGCTAATGAATTTATTTTCATTATTATTAACGATCATCGGGCTTTCACTTTTTGAAATTATTTCAAGTGTTGATAATGCGATCATTAATGCTGAGGTATTATCGACGATGAAGGAAAAAGCCAGAAAATGGTTTTTGTTCTGGGGGCTTTTGTTTGCTGTTTTTATAATGAGAGGAATTTTGCCCTGGGTAATAGTCTGGGCTGTATCCCCTCAGTTAGGTCCTGTCGGCGCCTTAATGGCTACATTCAGCAGCGATCCAAAAGTCGTCGAAGCGATTGAAAGGTCATCTCCGATACTATTAATCGGCGGAGGTACTTTTTTAATTTTTCTTTTTTTCCACTGGTTGTTTATGGAGGAAAAGAATTTTGGATTATTTGGAGAACGGTTTTTTAGACGCCAGTCGGTCTGGTTTTATGCTGTTATTTCGATAATTTTAGCTGTAATAGTCTGGTTCGCATTAAGAACTAATAACATTATGGCATTTGGCGCTGTTCTAGGTTCAACAGCCTTTTTTATTATTCACGGCTTTAGACAAAATGCTGAACTTGAAGAAAAAAAACTACTTTCAGGAAAAGGCTCAATGACTGATATTAGTAAGATCCTTTATCTTGAAGTAATTGACGCAACTTTTTCAATAGATGGGGTTATAGGGGCATTTGCTTTTACATTATCTGTTCCCCTTATCCTTTTAGGAAATGGTTTGGGAGCCTTTGTTCTTCGTCAACTGACAGTCGGCAATATTGACAAAATAAAAAAATACCGATACATTAAAAACGGAGCGATGTATTCGATTTTATTTTTGGGAATTATTATGGTTTTGGACAGTTTTGGTTTTCATATTCCTCACTGGTTTTCACCCGCTGCTACTTTTGGAGTAGTGGGATATTTTTTCTACAGATCAAAAAGGGAGTTAAAGAAGGTATAATATTTGTATATGGCGCAGTGGCGGAATGGCATACGCGTAGGTCCCTGCCCGCAATGCCGCGATGCTGGAATTGGCAGACAGGCGGGTCTCAAAAACCCGTGGTGTTAACACACCGTGTGGGTTCGATTCCCTCTCGCGGCACAGCTTAGGCAGGCGAGTCAAAAACCTATGGTAGGTAACTATCGTGTGGGTTCAACTCCCACCTGCGCCACATTTCCTATTGACACAGATAAAATCAGGAGGTATTATTTGGTAAAGGCTTTAAATTAGCTGTCTGTATGATCCAATTAAAAAACATTATTAAGACAGATCGGATTATAAAAGTATCTCCAGACGAAACACTTTCGTATGCAATATCTAAGATGAGAACTTCACATGATGCGGCTTTTGTTTTTGATGAAGATGAAAAATTTATGGGTGTGGTAAATCCTTATTACGCGCTTATTAAATCTTCTTATCCCGGTAATTCGAAAGTAAGCCATTGTTTATACCATCCTCCTAAACTTCATATCGATTTTTCAATTTCCAAAGTAGCCGAACTTTTTATTGAATCAAAGATACATTATTTACCGATTTTTGACGACAAAGATAAATTTCTGGGAATAATTTCGGCCAGACATCTTTTATCCACCTATACCGGTTCTCCAATATTTCATCTTCCCATAAGCGAGATTTTGCAGACGAAAACAAAACCACTGTTTACAATTGATGAGGATGACGATATAAATTCCGCAATAGAAATCTACAGAAGAACTAAGGTTTCAAAACTTGTTATCTTAAATAAAGATCTAAAATTAAAAGGAGTTTTGAGTTACTACGATTTAATTTCATATTTAGTTAGTCCTAAAGAATCTCCGCATCGGGGTCAAAGAGAAGGTAATCATATAAGTTTTCACCACCTTAAAATAAAGAATTTTGCAAAAACATATACCCTGACTTTATCAGCAAAAGACCAGGCTGCAAAAGCCCTGGAAATGATTATTAATAAAAAAATCGGCAGTATTGTGATTGTTGATGATGAAAGGCATCCGATCGGAATCCTTACTACTAAGGATTTCCTCAATATCCTTTGGAAGAACGGATACGGAAAAAATCCTCAAATTATTACCAGGAATTTTTCCCAACAAAGCCGCCAAATACTTGGCGGTTTTTTTAAAGGACTCTCATTTATCCTAAGTCGAGGAAGTTATACCTGATTATTTCCCAAATCGCTTTTATACCGTCTTTCCAGCCAATTTTTTTCCCTTCATTGTATGTGCGTCCAAAGTAAGAAATTCCGACTTCATATAATTTTAAATCCCTTATTTTAGAAATTCTGGCTGTTATCTCCGGTTCAAAACCAAAGCGTTTACTTTGGAGTTTAGGAGCTATTTTTCTAATAAGATCGCCTTTAAATACTTTATAGCCTGTTTCCATATCGGTTAGATTAAGGTTTGTACACAAGTTAGACAGAGTAGTCAGGAAAAAATTACCCAGGAAATGCCAGAAATAAAGGACTCTGTGAGGATGCTGTGAGACAAAACGAGAACCGTATACCGCGTCAACATGATATTTAATAAATGGTTTGAGTAATTGAACATAATTTTCCGGGTCATATTCCAGATCCGCATCCTGAATTAATACTATATCTCCTGTCGATTTTAAAAACCCTTCTTTTAGCGAGATACCTTTTCCCTCGTTTCGTTTATGATCAATAATCACAACTTTATGTTTAGATTTAATATCTAGTATTTTAGATTTAAGCTTCGATAAAGTTTCATCTGTAGAACCATCATTAGTAATGATTAATTCTTTTTGTAAACCTAAAGAGTCGGCTTTGATAACTTTTTCGATTACCGTTTGGATAAATGATTCCTCATTAAAAACCGGAATAATAATCGACAAAAGTTTATATTTTTTCATTTTTTAACCTGTTGAAGCGCAGATTTGCTAAAGAAATAAATAAATTAATCAATCCGATAAAAACCCCAAACCAGAGGGTTACGAATCTAAAGATCAGGGTAATAAAAATTGCCTGTGAAAGTTCAATCTGGAAAAAAAGTTTAAGTAAAGAAGTTATAGAGCCTTCAGCAACTCCAATCCCACCCGGTATTAATGCTAAAAAACCGGCTATCGAAGAAAAAGAAAAAATAAATAAAGAATAAAATAATGATTTCCAATCCCAAAAATTTCCAAAATTAACTATCAGTAAAAAAAGTGAAATGCCTTCCAATGACCAGGCGATTATGGATAGTAAAATGCCTGCAGAAATCTGCTTAAACCTGAGCAGTTTTTCCGAGTGTTCAAAAAAGGTAATAAAAAAATCTAGTATTTTGATATGTCCGAATCTATTTTCAAATTTTTTAATAAACTTTAAAGTATATTTTTTATAGTAAACGAACAGAAAAAAGATTATTATAATTGCAAATGAAAAAAGAAAAAATAATATCGATTGTTTAAAATAGTAAATACCTCCTAAGGCTAGAATAAGCATCCCTATACCGTCAGTAAGCCTTTCGGTTATTAAAAGCGGCACCATTTGGGCAAAACTGTTACCTGTCTCTTTTTTTATTAAATAGGCTTTAACTATCTCACCCATTTTGCCCGGTGTGACCGTCATAGACAGACCGGATAAAAAAATTCTGAAAGACTTATTAACAGAGATTTTGATCGATAATTGTGTTAAAAAATAGTGCCATCGGATAAACCTAATTACATAGTTTAAAAAACTGAATAATAATAAGATTATGACAACGGACCAATTAAAAGAAAAGGAAATTTTTATGATTTTTTTAGCGTCACCAAAAAGTACCATTGCTGCGTATAAAAGCAGTCCTAACGTAAAGATGAGCAGAATTTTTTTTTCCTGTTTAATCGGATCAAAATCAATATTTTTTTTCAGTTTATTAAACATCTGATTATTATATAATAATTCGTTATGAAGGTTTTAATTACAGGAGGTGCAGGGTTTCTTGGACTACATTTAGCTAAATATTTTAATAAACAAAATTGGAGGGTATCAATACTGGATATTGAAATCCCTGACAAAGCCGAATACCCGGATAAAATTACATTTATAAAAGGCGATATACGCGATAATAAATTATTAGAAAAAGTTACTAAGAATATGGATGTAATAGTGCATGCCGCCGCAGCTCTGCCTTTATGGAAAGCAAAAGAGATTTACGATATAAATATCAACGGGACAGAAAATGTATTAAAGGCTGCCTTAAGTAACAAAGTCAAAAGGGTTGTCTATATTTCATCGACTGCAGTCTACGGAGTTCCGAAAAAACACCCGATTTTTGAGGATGATCCCCGTGTTGGCGTGGGTCCATACGGAGAGAGCAAAATTGCGGCCGAGGAGCTGTGCGAAAAATTCAGAAAAAAGGGTTTGATAATTACCATAATCAGGCCAAAAACTTTTGTCGGCACATATAGACTGGGCGTCTTTGAAATCTTATTCGATTGGATTAAAGACGGTAAAAAAATACCTGTCGTAGGTAATGGTCAAAATCGGTATCAACTTTTGGATGTTGACGATTTGGTTTACGCAGTTCATCTTTTTTCCATACATAAAGACGGCAGGAAAATCAATAATACCTTCAATATTGGAGCCAAAGAATATAAATCCGTAAAGGAAGATATGCAGAAGCTTTTTACTTACGCCAATTCAGGTTCAAAAATACTTACTACTCCGGCTTATCTGGTAAAAAAAGTCTTATGGACTTTTGAAAAATTAAAGCTGTCGCCGCTTTATCAGTGGGTATATGACACCGCAGACAAGGACTCGTTTGTTTCGATAAATAAACTGGTTAAAACACTGAATTGGCATCCTAAATACTCAAATTCAGATGCTTTGATTAAAGCATATCAGTGGTATCTTGATCACTATACCGAAATCAAGTCTCATCCGGCCGGAGTTACCCACCGAGTAGGCTGGAAGCAGGGAATATTAGGACTATTTAAAAGATTTTTGTAAATATTTATTTTTATCAATAAGATAATAAAATAGATTTAAAAGCGTTTCCAGTCCGTATTTCAAAGATCTTTTAAAATTTATGGAAGAAGAGTCCTTTCGATAGTAACTCGGGTTAAATATTTCTCCAATTCTAAACCCTAGAATATGCGACGAGATTAAAATTTGCTGATCAAAAATAAAGTCGTTTGATAAATTTTTCAAGTTAATTTTTTCCAGAACATTTCTTCTGAATGCTCTAAAACCCGTGTGATATTCGCTGAGATTAAGCCCTAAAACTAAATTTTCTACTATTGTCAGGAAGCGATTACTTATATATTTATATAAGGGCATGCCGTTTCTTAACGTTTCGTCTCTGGTTCTGATGCGGGTACCCAGCATCACGTCAAAAGAATTGTCAATGATCGGTTGGATGAGATATTTTATGAACTTAGGATCGTACTGATAATCCGGATGTAACATTACAACAATATCAGCCCCTAGTTTAAGTGCTTCTCGATAACAGGTTTTTTGATTTCCTCCATAGCCCAGATTTTTTTTGTGGACGAAAGTTTTTAATTTCAACTTTTTAGCTTTTTCTACGGTTTTATCATGGCTTGCATCATCAACCACAATTATTTCATCGACTATTTTTTTAGGTATTTTTAAGTAGGTTTTTTCTAAGGTCTTTTCGGCGTTATACGCCGGTAAAACTACAATTATTTTGTTTTTTTTCACAAAGATTAGTGTATCATATTTATACAGGCATAATATGTCAGACAAGTTCAATGATTAAGTGCAACTACCTATAGTAAAATATA
>MGAF01000012.1:0-3313 GCA_001789635.1 Candidatus Roizmanbacteria bacterium RIFCSPLOWO2_01_FULL_35_13
AAAGGTAAAACCCGAGCTAACTCTAACACCTTCGGTTACCCCGATTAGAGATATAGTTTTTCCACCTTATGATGCAGGATCGCCGCCCATGCAGGAAGAACAAGAAATAAAGGATGAAGACATTGTTCCGGTTGGTCCGAATACGGTTAGATTTGCCAGAGTGGAAGAGAGCACTTATTTGATGTACCGCGGAAAAATATATGACGGTGCAGATCAATATGAAGTAAAAGAGTTTAAGATGGTGAATCCGGACAATTTCAAATGGTATGGCTTGGTCGATGCGCCGGAAGGAGTCGTACCAAATGAATTTATGAATGATGAAGTATTTGGGTTTAAAGTAGCTCCGGACAAAAAAAGATTTGTTTTTGTCATGAGGTGGGGTACTGCCGCACAACCCTCCCAATTCCATCTTTTTTACTACACTCCCTTTGATAAATACCGCCAGTCGATTCTGGTTAAAAAATTTCCCTCCGGCGATCCGGCTAAAATTGACCAGTTTTCCCAGGACGGTAAATATTTGTCTTTGAAACTATTTGACTGTTGGAACTGCGGCGGTCATCAACCTGAGACATTGCTCGTGCGGCTGGTGGATAATGAAACTAAAAATATCGGCAAAACCTCATTTTTTAATTGGTTGATTGAGGGAAAACACGAATTTAAAGATTATGTAGTAATAACGTGTACCCAGCCTACTCCAGGCGAGTGTTCCGAAGACCCGGAAAAACTTCCCATGAAATCCGGACAATTCTAAAATTAAGCTAATGCATCTTTACCTTTGTTGTGAGAGCGAGCGAGGGTGAAGAACAGGTCGGAGAGACGATTCAGGTAACGAATAATTTCCAATTTCCAATTTCCAATTTCTAATGACTCGGAATATCTGATTACACTCCTTTCGGAGCGGCGGCAGACAGTTCTTAACACATGGAACCAGGAGGAAAGTTCAGATCCGCCGGGTAAGATAAACTTTGTAAGTCTGGGTAATTTTTTATCAATCTCGTCAATCTTATTTTCAAAATCTTTCACTCTTCCATCTAAATATTTAATATTTGATTTTGATCCAGCCAGATAACCCATGATTTTATAAAGATCCTTTTGAACTTCAATTAAAAATAATTTTGCCTTTTGATTTTTTATTTTTGAATTTACTAACCCAATGTAGCTGGTAAGTTCGTCGACTGACCCGTAAGCTTCAACTTGAAGATCGGCCTTAGAAACTCTTTTTCCGCCGAATAATGCAGTGGTTCCCTTGTCGCCGGTTTTTGTGTAAATTGGCATGTCCTATTTTAACACTCAGCATATCCGCAGCCGTAGCATTTTTTGCAGCCTTCTTCGATAGCCAGATTAGCTTCGCCGCAGGAAGGACATATATCAAAATGTGAAGTTTCTGGTTGCTGCATCAGGCTTGGTTGGGATACGGAAGAAACTAAAGTAGGATTTTCCGTGACAGATTTTTTCATATCAGATAATGTTGGTATTGCGTGTCCGTTGCCATTACTGCCGTTGCTGTTAGTAACTACTGTTTTTTGAGCCTGGCCATTCAAACCAAAGTGCATGGATAAGACTTTGGCGATTGCATCAGGTAGACTACGGACTTTTTCTTTGCCAAAACCCATGCTTCTGGCGCCGCCGATTCCCTGCATCTGGTCGACTATTTCAGAAACTCTTTCTTTAGGAGAAAGGGGCGAAGCAAAACGCATGGCCAAAGAAATAATTCTTCCCAATCCGGTTGCCATGGCATAGACATCGGTTCCGGCTTTTCCGACATTAATGAAAACTTCAAGCGGTTCCATATTGCCGTTGGTATTGATGGTGATAAAGGCTGTGCCGACCGGAGTATTAATCCGGTAGGTTGAGCCATGGACAACCATGGGTCTAGGCTGTACCGTATAAGTCGGCGGTTTTACTTCGGCCGGTTTTTTTTCTTCAATTCTTTCCAGGACTCCGGGTCTTGAGCCGTCCCGCATATAGGCGATTCCCTTGAGTCCCAGTTTATAGGCTAAGGAATAGAGTCTTTTAACATCTTCTACCGTATGAGTTTTAGGAGCATTTACGGTTTTTGAGATTGACGCGTCTACATATTTTTGAATTACGGCTTGGACTTTGACATGGTCTTCAGGGGATAGTTCGTTGGAAGAAACAAACCACTCTGGTTTTTTAACCTTGCCTTCTTTTATTTCTTTTTCATGTTTTTTGTACCATTGATCATAGAGATGGTGGCGGATCGAATGAGTTCCCAGTCTGTCTCTGCGGGTAAACTCAAATTCGTAGACAGGTTCAATTCCTGAAGTAGCGTTTGCCATCAGGGAGGTTGATCCGGTTGGCGCCTGCATTAAGAGGATGGAGTTTCGGATTCCGTGTTTTTTAATATCTTTTTGCAAAGCTTCCGGCAGTTGTTGGATAAATTTACCTTTGGGATATTTGATATTGTCAAATTTGGGAAAGAAACCTTTTTCTTTGGCAATTTCTACCGAGGCTTTGTAGGCCTCATCGCGGATAATGCTGTAAACTTTTTCAATAAATTCCAGAGCATTATCCGAGCCATAGCGTAGGTGAAGTTTGATTAACGTGTCGCCCAGTCCCATGGTTCCCAAACCGATTCTTCTTTCGCCTTCGAGTTGGGTTTTGCGGATACCCTCAAAGATATAGGGATCCATATCGATAATATTATCCTGGAATCTGACTGCAACCCGTGCCAATCGCTTCAAGGTCCTAAAGTCAAATATTCCCTTTTTGTCGATATTTTTAGATTTAACCAGAGCAGAAAGATTGATTGATCCCAGATTGCAGACTCCCCAGGCCGGAAGTCCCTCCTCTCCGCAAGGATTTACACAGTTTATCCTGTTCCAATAGTAGTTATTATGCATTTTATTGTAGCGCTCCATGAATACGGTTCCCGGTTCGGCACTTTTCCAGGCGGCCTCAGCTACCAAATCCCAGATTTTTTTGGCTTTAACTATTTTGCGAACGACTATTTTTTTACCTAAAGATTTCCAGACATCAAGATCACCATCCCACTTTTCATCGTATTCAGGATCGGTCGTATCCGGGAAAACCAAAGGCCAATCCGCATCTTTTTCAACCGCCTCCATAAATTTGTCGGAGAAACAAACGGAGAGATTGGCTCCATTGATACGGGCAAGATCCTGCTTGACGGTTATGAAATCTTCCAGATCCGGATGCCAGTCCCAGAGCATAAGCATGAGAGCCCCACGCCTTGTGCCGCCCTGCTGAATAATATCTTTTGTTGCTACCGAGAAAAGTTCTGCCCAGTTGCAGGGACCGGAGGAAAAGCCGTTTACTTTTTTGACTCTCG
>MGAF01000012.1:3336-17251 GCA_001789635.1 Candidatus Roizmanbacteria bacterium RIFCSPLOWO2_01_FULL_35_13
TTTTGACTCTCGAACCCCTGGGTCTAAGAGAAGAAAGATTAATGCCTACTCCTCCGCCTCTGGCCATAATTTCAACCATCTGTTTTAAGGTTTCTAATATCCCGCCGCGCGAGTCTTTGGGGCTGGGAATGACAAAGCAGTTATAGAATGTTACTTTATATCCGGTTCCGGCACCGGCCAAAATTCTGCCTCCCGGGATATATTTGAAATCTTTCATTGCCCATAAGAATTCTTTTTGCCAGTTTGAACGTTTAGTTTTATTTTCAACAACTGCTACGGCTTTAGCAATTCTTCTCCACATTTCGTCCGGCCTTTTTTCCAATGCCTTACCATCTTTATCTTTTAAGGAATATCTGTCGATGAAGACTTTTTCTGCAACTCCGGTAAGTTTCATGGTTTAATTTCTAAATGTTTGATAAATTATTAATAAGTCTAATCCTAGTCTGATTACTTCTATTGTTTCGGGGTTATTTTTAATCCAATATTTGGTATTTTTGCAAAATTTAACTACATTTGTGTATGTTGTAGCTGTAAACGATGAAATTCTAGAATTATTAAGTGTCACTTTATTAGATGAAGCGTTATTTAATTCGGAATTATTAGCATTTCCTCCTGTTTGTTTAGAGTTTTTGTCATCTGATGAAGCGGAACTTCGAGTAAAGGCATATTCTAATTTAAGTATTCCAAGATTAATTGCGATACCAAAACTGTAAGTATTTGTAGCATTGGACATATTAGTTTGGCCTGACAAATCTCTGTTTGTCATTAGCTTTTGCATCCAATATTTGTAACTCAATTGAATCAATTTTTTCTTCTTTATTATTTTCCTTAAGGTACAAAACAAATTCGTAATCGCCGGGTTCTTTAAAAGCAAGATTTACTATTTCTAAAACTAAATTAGACTTTCCGAATTTACCTGATGGGTTTGTTTTTATTGAAAATTCCTGCACTGGTTTTTCTTTTCTATTTTGATTTTCAACTTTGATTGTAAAACTGTAACCGGTAAAAGGTTCTCCTTTAATTGTAGTTACGAAATAAGCTTTTGGAAGTCCTCCGGGAAAAGAATTTACATTAATGAAGTCAAAAACGCCAATAATACTTAATTTACCGCTTTGATCGATTAAGGCATAATCACAAAGCGCCATGATTTCAGTTTGTAATTTCATATATGTATATTTAATTAAGAAATAAATTCTATAACAGTTTTTTTAATTCTTTCTCAAAATCTTCGACATCCACAAATCTTTGAAACACAGATGCAAATCGAATGTAGGCAATTTTATCAATTTTTTTTAAATGTTTTGCAACTAATTTTCCGATTACCCTACTTTCGATTTCGGTTGAATCCTGTTGTTTCAGTTCCGATTCGACCTCAGAAACAATTTTTTCCAGATGTTCTATTGTGACTTTTGTCTTCTCGCATGACTTAAAAAGCCCTTTTCTTAATTTTTGTCTGTCAAATCTTTCCCGTCTTCCGTCTCTTTTTATGACCAGTATCGGTAGTTCTTCTACTCTCTCGTAAGTCGTGAATCTTTTCTGACACTTGGGACACTGTCTTCTTCTCCTTATTGCTCCTCCGTCTTCTGACAGACGGGTTTCAATAACTTCAGTGTCTCTATTCTTGCAAAATATGCAATACATATAATTACTTTCTCTAGTGCCACTTAAAAATTTAAAACACTAATGGTAGGATTGCAAGAGGTATTATTAGTATCAAACCATATCACAGGCACGGAACAAAATTATTTTCCTACTAAACCGTAATGTCTCAAAATTTTTGTGTACAAAATTGCGCGATTTGTTACTTGTTACTGGTTATTTGTTACTTATTTTTCCCAATAACTATTAACTATTGACTAATAACTGCTATGATTTTTTATATGTTTTTAAAAGATCTGCTTTTTCCTAAGTTTTGTCTCGGATGTGGTTTTCTGGGAGCTTATATCTGTACTAATTGTAAAAAAAAGTTGAGCTACATTAACAGGGACAGTTGTCTATATTGTGGCAAGGCCAGTCTGTATGGATTGACTCACCCAGGCTGCAAGAGAGAAAAAGGAGTTGATGGGTTTATGAGCATTTTCTACTATAACAATTTATTAAAGGCAATTATTAAAAGCATAAAGTACCGTTTTGCAACTGATGTTTGGAAAGAACTTTGTCTTGTCATTGAGCCTGATAAACTGAGCAAGATACAAATCTATAAGGAACTTATTCCAGGAGATTTTTTTCTTGAACCGTTACCTCTTCATGCTGCCAAACTGAGAAGCCGGGGCTTTAATCAGGCAAAAATTATAGCTTTATTCTTTAATCGGTTTCTGTGTTTATCAATTAGCCAATATCTTTTAAGGAAGAAAGATACCCTCTCACAGGCTCAAATGAAAAATAATAAAGACAGATACCTGAATATATTAAGGGCTTTTGAGGCTTCAGCAAAAGAAGTAACCGGTAATAATTTTATTTTGGTAGATGATGTTGTAACTACCGGATCGACGGTTAAAGAAGCAGCCCGTGCATTAAAAAAGTCAGGGGCCAAATCTGTCCATGTCTTAACCCTTGCCAAAGGCTAAGACATTAGTATAATTACATTATAGATATGAAAGAAAAGGATAATTACAAGATTGAAATATCTTCCCGCACAATTATTTTTACGGTTTTTTTTCTTTTATTGCTTAAATTTCTCTGGATGATTCAGGATGTGCTCTTCTCTATTTTTATAGCTTTTATTATCATGAGTGCTTTAAAGCCTTATGTTTCGTTTTTAGAAAAGAGTAAACTGCCGCGTTTTTTGTCCGCATTAATTGTTTATTTACTTTTTTTGACCTTTTTCTTTTCAGTATTATTTATCGCCTTGCCTCCTTTAGTAATCGAAAGCACTTTACTTTTTAAAGCCCTTCCTTCGGTTATGCAAAGAATTGCACCAAATGCAATGACGCTATTAAATCTTGATTCGGTTTTTCAATATTTGCCTAATATAGCTAATCAATTTTTTGACATAGTCGGTGGTATTTTTTCCAACGCAGTATTTTTAATTTCTACTCTCTTTTTTAGTTTTTACTTTCTTTTAGAGGAAAATGTTTTCAGAAAAATTATCTCCCGGTTTTTTTCTGAAGAAAAAGGCAGAATGGCACTTATTGTTTTTGATAAAGCCGAAAAAAGATTAAATGGCTGGTTTTGGGGTGAGATGACATTGATGACAGTGGTAGGCCTGTTCACTTTTATCGGTTTAAATTTAGTTGGTATAAGATATCCTTTAGCTCTGGCTGTTCTGGCCGGATTGCTGGAAGCGGTCCCGAATCTTGGTCCAACCCTTTCTTCTATACCGGCTATTCTTCTTGGGTTTGCGGTTTCCCCGTTTTTGGGTTTTGCCGCTATGGCGTTATATTTTATTATTCAACAGCTTGAGAATAATTTAATTGTCCCGGTTGTGATGAAAAAAGCAGTCGGATTAAATCCAATAATTACTTTACTAGCGCTATTGATCGGTGGAAAAATAGGAGGAGTACTGGGAATTCTTTTGGCGATTCCAATTACTCTAGTCTTGGAGACTGCAATCATGGAAATTATTAATGCCCCCAAAGCTGCGGAGAATCTTCGGTAATTCTGCGGTAAAAACACACCCTGAGGGTGTGTAGGCATAATAATGTATATTATAGTGGTTTAAAGTCAACCTTCTTTTTTTATAGCAAGAAATGCATCTTTGATCAGTTTTCCGTGCCAGTCAAAGGCTATTTCGAAGTTACGGGGTGAGGCAAGTTTGATTACCTCTTGAGTTACCAGGCGGATCAAATGATACATGGCTAGATCAGATTCTTTCTCGATCCTTTTAAAGAGTTTATGGTCGCGGTTGATAAAAATAATTCCGCCTTCGATAAAGCTTTCCTTTTCTTCATCCCCGAGGTGGGCGAAACTGACCAGAAATTCGCTTCCACCGATTTTTACCTTTTTGACAATCCGGTGATCGTCGCGAAGAAGCGTCTTGATCCTTGATCTTACTTTCGGTTTGATGATTCTCAGAGCTTTTCTTAACTCTTCTTTCAGCGATTTTTCCAACGAGGTCTCACCGTTAAGATTTCTTTTTGAACCGGAAAGTGCAGTGCCGATTACGCCGGATTTAACCAACTCCTGGTCGGTAAACTTCTTTTTGGTTTTGGAAAAAAGCGGCAGATTGTCTAAGAGCATGATATCTTTATTTTTCTTTAAAGCCTCCCGGATAGTTAATAGGGCATCTGATAATATTCTTTCGGCCTTTTTATCACGATAGGAAATAACTGATTTTTCTAGTGATTTAATAACTCTCTTTAATTTTTTACTCATAACTTTTTCGAATTCCTCGTATTCTTTTGAGTCTTTGACAAAGTCTTCTCTGGCGGCGGTTATAGGCAAAAAGTCCGCATTAAGTTCTCCGGTTAGTCTTCTGGTTGAAAGGCTGTGCATCCGCTCAATTCTGAACGTCTCTCTTTTGATCAGAACATTTTTTACTCTGATTCCTATCCCCTCCTGATCTTTAGGTAGCATCAAGCTGGCTATGATTACTTCGCCCTTGATTAAACCGTATTTGGTCTCTTCTTTTATACGGAATCTTTCACCGGGTGTAAATTTTGCCTGTAATTTCTTTTCATTTAAATAGATCGAGAAATTTTTGTCAAATAAGGGGAAAATATTTATAAGGTGTCGTTCGATATCAAAAAGCGAAAGCGGTTTTTTGATCTGAAATAAAGTTACCCTGGTTCCGGTTTTTCCGTCTTTTTTTATTTCATGTTCGACGAGCGGAATATTCCAGTCGGATCTTTTTTCAAAGTCGTCTTTATCAAAGATTAATGTTGCAGCATAGTTTTGTGAACGGGTATAGATTTCAAACCGGTCACAGATTGAAAGCACTGCAAACTTTCCAATACCAAATTCTCCTATCCGTATTCTTTTGAATTTTTCACTAACCGGATTTTGTTTTTTTAAATTCGATCCGATGGTAAAGTATTGTTTCAAACCCTCATTGTTCATACCCGAACCATTATCTTCGACAGTGATGGAAGAGTCGTTGACAGCTATTTTAACTTCGCTAGCGTCAGCATCATAGGCGTTAGCCACTAATTCACGGATTAAATCAAGACTTTGAGTATAAAGTCTTTCTCCGATAGTTGAGAGGTGCGATTTATCAAATCGGATTGATATGAAGCTATTGGTCATTGAGATATTATAACATTAAAGAAAGAAGTTTATTTTTGTTCAATTCCTTTTTGTGTATTTACTGACTCGCCTGTTAATATATTGAATTTTGCATTTGTTAAAATAGCGTATTCCCAATCAATATGGCTTGGATAACTATTTTCTTTTGCTAGGTATTCACTCATGCTTTTCCAACCTTCGAGGTATTTTGAAGAAACTTTTTTGCTATTCATTCTTTTCCCGTCTACAGGACAATATCTTTTTTCGTTTAAAGCAAGATCAATTAAAAAAATATATCGATGATCATTACAAAAGTGCAGGATGTGTTGCGGGAGCGATAAATTTGTCATTTAGAGCATATTATAGTTCTTCTTCTTCTTCTTGTCAAGTGGAGGCGGTTGGTTTATAATTGTTTATATGGCAAAAACAGTAAAAGAATTACAGTTCAAGGTATTGATTGAGCAGGATGAAGATGGAATGTATGTGGCTTCTGTTCCTGAGCTGCCTGGTTGTTATACTCAAGGAAAGACATTGGAAACAGTAAGAAAAAGAATAAAAGAAGTAATTGAGTTAGTTTTGGAGGAAGATGAGGATTTAAAGAAAGAAAAAATAGCAGCCAAACATTCTCCTATTTTTTTTGGAATTGAAGAGGTTACGATTAGGCACTATGTCTAAATTATCTCCAATTAAGGCAAGAGAGCTTATACAACTTCTAGAAAACTCAGGCCTCGTACAAGTAAGACAAAAAGGCAGTCATATAAGATTGATACATAAAGACGGGAGAAAAACTTCTGTACCGGTTCACTCCGGTGAAAAAGTGGGAAAAGGACTGCTGCGTAAAATTCTAAGAGACTGTAATATTTCAAGAAAGGAGTTTGAAAAACTACGGTAAGAATATGAAAATAGCTATTTTGGGCGGAGGGTTTACCGGAATGACGGCTGCTTATTATTTGGCAAAAAAAGGATACAGGGTTACTCTTTTTGAAAAAGAAAAAGTATTGGGAGGATTAGCGGTCGGATTTAAAAGTAAGAACTGGGATTGGTATCTGGAAAGAGCCTATCATCATTTGTTGGATAGTGAAGATGATATCTTAAATTTCGCCAAAGAAATAGACTTTGAAGACATCTTTTTTAAAGAAACTCAAACGTCATCTCTGTATGAAGCAGGCAAGAATATCCTTCGACGCGCTTCGCTTGCTCAGGATGACATCCGAAAGAAGAATATGGATGTCATTTACCGCAGTTTTCCCGTAGATACACCGCAAGATTTTTTGAGGCTTCCCCTCCTCTCTTTTCCGGAGAAAATAAGAGCCGGTATAGTGTTAGCATTTTTAAAATTTTCTCCATTTCTTTCGGTCTATGAAAAATATACAGCTCAGGAATTTATGAAAAAAACTCAAGGTGAGCATGTCTGGAAAGTGCTTTGGCAAGAACTTTTTCGGAAAAAGTTCGGTAAATATGCGGAGAATATACTTGCCTCTTTCATCTGGGCGAGAATCACAAAGCGAGCCAAAAAATTGGGATATATTAGGGGAGGTTTTCAGACGTTTATTAACTTTGTAGAAAAACAGTTATCTAGTTTACGGGTTATCTTGTTAGCTGGTTACGAAGTAAAAACGATAGAGAAGCGGGGATCGGGTTTTGTTTTGAATAAAACAGAAAAGTTTGACGTTGTTATTTCTACATTGCCTACGGTAATCATGTCAAAAATTACCCGGTCAATTTTTCCAGAGTCATATTTACAAAGATTTTCCAAGTTAAAATATCTGCATGCGGTGGTTTTAATTCTGGAAACAAAACAACCAATTCTGGATAAAACTTATTGGCTTAATATTTGCACAGACAAACTTCCTTTGATGATTGTTGGTCAACATACTAACTTCATAGATAAAAGACATTACGGTGGAAACCACATAGCTTATATTGGTTGGTATGTCGAAAGAGATGACCCACTTATAAAGATGAGCCCGGATGAGGTTTTGAAATTCTGTTTGCCTCATCTTTATAAAATTTTACCCCGCCTAAGGCGGGATCAAATTTCAAATTTTTACAAATTTGTCGGTCCCTTTGCCCAGCCGATTTTTGACAAGGATTTTATAAATAATAAACCGGAATTTATTACTCCAGTTAAAAACTTTTATATCGCCAATCTCGACATGACTTATCCCTATGATCGCGGAACTAACTACGCGGTGAAGTTAGGGAGAGATGTGACTGAATTAATATGACAGATAAAAAATTATTAGCAACAAAAAAAATATACGAAGATCCAGTTGTTGTTGCAGGATACTTTGAAGCTAATGGATCAAACTTTAACAAAAAATTAGCTAAAGATTTTAGTGAGTCTTTACAGGGAAAAAAGATTATTGACATTGGATGTGGTCCTGGTCATTATTCTAATTATTTCTCTCATTTGGGATTAGAAACGGTAGGCGTAGACTATTCAAAAGAAATGATAAAGAAGGCAGAAAAGTTAAAGCCAACAAACAATTCACCTATGTTTGTAGTGGCTGACATGAGAGATTTAGGTACAATTTTTGAAAAAAATTCTTTTCATGGAGCTTGGGCAAACGCCTCTTTACTGCATATTCCTGAAGAAGATATAGAAAGTGTGTTGAAAGAAATTAATAAAATAGTTAAAAATAAGGGAAAGGTTTTTATTAGTTTAAAAAAAGGAAAACAAGGTTTAAAACCTATTTCGGAAAATAGATACGGCAAAAATATTACACGTCAATTTATTTTCTGGAGAAAAAATAATTTTGAAAAGTTAGCGAAACAGACGGGATTTAAAATTGAAAAAGCTCAGGAAGTTAAAGAAGGGTTCACCGGTAATGAACCTACAATCTGGTTAAGATTTTTTTTAAAAGTTGTTAAGGATTAATAATTTTCTTTACCATAATTTAATTGTGAAATTTGTAATTTTTCACGGCACATACGGGAGTTCGGAGGGAAATTGGTTTCCTTATCTAAAAAAACAGCTCGAGCTAATGAATCAAAAAGTAATTCTGCCTCAGTATCCCAAAGATGATCATGAGGAAATATTAAAATTAGGCCCTAAAAAAGCTAAAGCGAACTTACAAAATCTTGATAATTGGTTAGATTACTTTAAAAAAAACTTATTAAAAGAAATTAAAAATGAAAAAAAAGTAGTTTTTGTCGGTCATTCTATCGGCCCGGTTTTTATACTGCATGTTTTGGAAAAATTTAATATTCAGCTAGACTGCGCAATATTTGTAGCACCTTTTTTATGGTTGCCTAAAATGGCATGGGACTATGAAATTCCGGCAAAGACCTTTATGAAGACCGATTTTAATTTTGAAAAACTGAAAAAACTTGTCCCTGTTTCTTATGTAGTCTACGGAGATAACGATACATATGTTGATAAAAAATACACCTATGAATTCGGTAGTAAAATTGGCAGCCATTTCATTGAGGTAAAAGGCGGTGGTCACCTAAATGCCGAATTTAAATTCTTCAGCTTTCCACTGATTTTTGAACTTTGCAAAACCAGACTTGATACGGTAGATTATTTATAAATCTTAATAGTCATTCTGAGGAGCAAAGCGACTCCAGAATCGATTCTGGACAAGCCAGAATGACAATAATAATTAATATATAATGTTTGCATGTTAATCTACCTCTTAGTAATTCTAGTTATTCTTTGGTTACTTGGAGTTGTCAGAATCCCGGTTTTATCTGTTGTAAATTCCCCGATTATTTATTTGGGAAATAAGGCGGTTGGACTTTATGATATTTTAGTTTTTGCTCTTATAATCTGGCTTATCCGCATTTTGCCAAGTCCGTTAAAAGAAATTGTTACGGTGTTTCTGATTCTTTGGCTTCTTTCTTTTTTTGGAATATTTTTCCTAGGAGGATTAGGAAATATTTTAGTTCTCATTCTAATCATTGGACTGATAATGCATCTTTTTGGAGGATTTTTTTAATCCATTTCCTTCAGCTTTTTTTTGAAGTAGTCTACATAGGGAATTAAAGAAGCATTTTGATTATTCAACACCGACAAATACATTGTAAAAAAACTTCCAAAACCTAACAGTTCAAAAGTCTGTTCAATAGTAGTGGCACCCTTCAACTCATGCCATATAGTTTGAATTTTATTTTGTTCTATAATATCTTTCGTTATATAAAACCTTTTTTGAATTGCAGATGAGTAAAGTTTTGAAAAAAAGAGTATGAAAAGAGCCATTTCGCGATGCAATATCGGCAACTTTAAACCCTCCATAAGATGATGGTTTAATTCCGGGATCATTCTGAATGACGATATTTGTTTTGCATTTTCATTAGTCTGATTTTGTATGGCATTGCCTACCCCGGTAAGAAATTCGGAAACTACATAATAAGGATATTTATTGAAAATTTTTTTTGCAAATTGCTTTGCCGGATTATTTTTTAAAGGAATATCAATGCTAAATTCCGAAAGAATTTTGGGAAGATTAATTATCGCATTGTCAATTTCATTTTTAGATATATTAAGCAGATTTAACTGTAATAGCATCCCGGTAACCCCGCCAATTATGTAGCCAAATCCGATTCTTGGTTGCCCCGATGGATTATTAGTTGGATTAAACTGATAGTGAGGAAGACCTTCATTTTTAAGAAAATTAATCACCTTTCCTCCACTCGCGATTCCGGTCAATTTAGCCCCCCTTTTTTTTGCGGTTTCACCACAAAAAACTACCTCCTCTGTTGTTCCTGAGTATGAAGAGAGTAGAACTAATGAATTCTCATTAACAAATTTTGGTAAAACGTAATCATCATTAATAATAAAAGGAAGCGAAAGATTTTTTTTAAAAAGTTCTCTTACAACTAATGGAGTAAAGCGAGATCCTCCCATGCCACAAACAACAATATTATTAACTTTCTTATATTCTTCTGGAAACTTAATACTAAGTGAGTCGTCAATAGATTGGCGTAGCTGTTTCGGAAAAGCTTCAATTGATTTGATAACTTTGTCGCCTTTTTGCAGTTTTAAAATTGCCTCTTTGTTGTCAAGGTTAATCATAAAGAAAGATTATAACATTACAATGCAATAAGTATAGTATAATTCATTTTGATGGAAAGGAAAAGGTTTTTTACCCTTCTTAGAGCGCTTCGTGTTAATCAGTGGATTAAAAATCTGGTTGTCTTTACTGCGATAATATTTTCAGGAAATTTATTTGTCTCGGAAGCATTCCTCCAGACGACTTATGCATTTTTTGTTTTATGTTTTCTTTCATCGACGTCCTATGTATTAAATGATATCATCGACTACCAGTATGACAGGAAGCATCCGATTAAAAAATTACGGCCTATTGCCTCCGGTTCAATTACGATTCCTGAAGCCACTTTTATTGTATTTATTCTGACTCTGGTATCCCTGATTGCTTCACTCTTTTTCTCTTTACCGTTTTTTTTCCTGAGTCTCATCTTTATCCTTCTCCACTTTTTTTACTCTCTATACCTTAAAAGAAAACCGGTGGTTGATATTTTTACGATTTCCTTCTCATTTATGATCAGGACCTTAGCTGGAGAAGTTGTGACCGGTTATCATATCCCGATTTGGCTGCTTTATACAATATTTTTCGGTTCGCTTTTTATGGCTACGGTAAAAAGACACGCCGAATTAGTGACTCATGGTTCACAAGCCAGAGCATCACTTGATCAATATAAGGAACATCTACTTGATTTTCTGACAAATGCATTTGCTACAGGAACAATACTTGCCTATGCATTTTTTACCTACGTTGATAGGCCACCTCAGATAAAGACACTTTTATCAGACAGCTTAAGTAATCTGGTTCCAACGTTCGAAGTTAGAAGATGGATGATGGTAACAATTCCTTTGGTAGTTTATGGAGTTTCCCGCTACGCCCAGCTTTTGTACGTTAGGGAAGAAGGCGAAAGACCGGAAAAAATAGTTACCACAGATAAACCGTTAATTATAACTATGTTTTTGTGGGGACTGATGGTTATCGGAATAATATACCTGTTTTGAATATTCTGAGTCATATATTTATAGTTGGATACCTTGTAATATTTTTCCAGATAGTAAATAATATGGGCAATATTATTTTTTAAAAGATTATCATGAAAACAACTGGTAAAAACGATGGCCAAGTCCACATGACGCAAAAAAAACAAGCTGTAATGCTTGCGATGGAACAAATTCAAAAGCAGTTTGGTAAAGGTTCAATTATGCGTTTAGGAGATACAAGCCATGTTCCGGTTGATGTTATCAAAACCGGAATTCTACCTTTAGATATTGCTCTTGGCGTCGGCGGAATTCCCAAGGGAAGAATTGTTGAGATATTTGGGCCGGAAGCGGCAGGCAAAACCACGGTCTGTCTTTCAATTATCGCCGAGGCGCAAAAGTCCGGAGGAGTGGCTGCGTTTATCGACGCGGAGCACGCTATGGATCCTGCCTGGGCGAGGAGAATTGGAGTAAATCTTGACGATCTTTTAGTTTCACAGCCCGACACCGGAGAGCAGGCTTTGGAAATTGCAGAAGCTTTGATTCGATCGGGCGGAGTAGATCTGGTAGTTATAGATTCTGTTGCAGCTCTTGTCCCCAGATCTGAAATCGAAGGGGAGATGGGGGACTCGCAGATGGGAGTCCAGGCGAGACTTATGTCTCAAGCCTTGAGGAAATTGACCGGAGTTCTTTCAAAATCAAAGACGACGATAGTTTTTACAAATCAGATCAGGCTTAAAATCGGAATAATGTTTGGTAATCCCGAAACAACACCGGGAGGATTGGCTCTCAAGTTCTATTGCTCAATCAGAATGGATGTCAGAAAAATCGAGACCCTGAAAAAAAATAATCAGGTTTACGGATCGCGTATCAGAGTTAAAATAGTCAAAAACAAAGTCGCCGCACCTTTTAAGGAAGCTGAGATTGTGATAACCGCAGAGGGAATTGATAAAGAAGAAGGCCTGATTGACGCGGCAATCGCCTCAGGAGTCCTGACGAAAAGCGGAGCTTTTCTCAAGCTTGGAGATAAGATCATCGGGCAGGGAAAAGAACAGGTAAAGATTCTTCTTGCGGGTGATCAAAAAATGAAACAACACCTGGCTAAAGAAGTGATGGAAAAGGTGATGGGGAAAAAATAAAAAGTGATACGAATGACACGAATTATTATGCGAATCTACAAATATGCGAATAAAATCTGAATTAGTATATTCGTATCATTTGAATATTTTTTCGTAGCATTCGTATTATATTTATGTCTTCAGATAATGATCTCCAAGAACTTTTTAATAAAGCCTACTTTTTTTTGAAGTTTAGACCTCGTACAAAGAAAGAAATGCGGGATTATTTGTATAAAAAAATACAAAAACGGCATTTTTCCCGGGATGACGCCGATAAAGTAATCCTTCAACTGGAAGAGCAGAAGATGATTGATGATAAAGCTTTTGTAGAATGGTTTATTGATCAGCGGTCAAGAACAAAGCAAAAGGGAGCCTTTGTCTTAAAGGGTGAGATGCTTCGTTTGGGAATTCCTAAAGAACTGATCAATCAAAGGTTGGAAGAAAAACCTCTGGAGGAGGAAGATTTAGCTTTTAAAGCTCTCAGTTCCAAATGGCACCGCTTTAAAAATCTAGAAAAAAAAGACCGCTTTGTCAAAGCCACAGCCCTTCTCTCCCGCCGTGGTTTTTCCTTCGATCTAATTAGAAAAACAATAAATAAACTGGAAGAGAAAAATTGACTTAATTAATTATTTGAAATTGAGAACAAGCTTTGTATTTAAGACAGAAGCGATCCTTTTGAGAAGATTAAGAGATGGATTTGCGTTCATAGTTTCGATTCGGGAAATCACAGCCTGAGTAGTCTTAACTTTTTTAGCCAAAGTTCTTTGCGACATTTTATTTTTTAGCCGTTTTTCAATAAGTTTTGTAGCTAAAACATATTCGGCTTCAGACTCTTCCCAGGCTTTTCTGAATTTAGGATTTTTAAGTTCTTCTTTAAGATGTTCTTGAAATGAACTAAGTGAATAATTTTTCATAAGACTATGATATCTTAAAAGATGTCATGTGTCAAGCTGTATTGTAACTATTCACGCTTTTTGACATAAGTCATCCTAAACGATGAGTTTTGCTGCAGTATTAACCTGCTATAATCGTTTATAGATGAAATCTATAGTTGTTAAAAATCTAAGTAAATATTTTCGTGTTTATAAAAAAGAGCCGGGGATAGCCGGGTCGTTGAAATCTTTATTTCATCGGAAACATTACGATTCCAAAGCTGTCGACAATATTTCTTTTGAGATTGAAGAAGGGGAACTTATCGGATTTATCGGTCCGAATGGGGCAGGAAAAACTACAACCTTAAAATGTCTTTCCGGACTGTTATTTCCCACGAGTGGAGAAGTGTCAGTATTAGGACACAAACCATTTGAGAGAAAAAAGGAATTTTTAAAACAGATTTCTTTAGTGATGGGTCAAAAAAATCAACTCTGGTGGGACCTGCCGCCTATGGAGTCTTTTCTTCTGAATAAAGAAATTTACCAGGTAAATGACGACACCTTTAAAAAAACTTTAGATGAATTGGTATCTCTATTAGAGGTAGAAGAAGTTTTAAATATTCAGGTCAGAAATCTATCTCTTGGACAGCGGATGAAATGTGAATTAATAGCCTCACTTCTTCACCGGCCAAAAGTTCTTTTCCTTGAAGTCATTTCAAAACTCAGTAGTGTTTGAAAGTAGGGCTCTTTAAGAACTAAAATGGACAGTACACTAGGAGGTGAACTGTCCATAT
>MGAF01000013.1 GCA_001789635.1 Candidatus Roizmanbacteria bacterium RIFCSPLOWO2_01_FULL_35_13
TATTACCCATTCTAAATTAATTCTTCAAGAGGATTTGATATAAGTCCTACTATATGTTGATTCCCAAATAAATAAGTCGCTGGTTCTGCCATAACACTGGGTGTTACTAGTTGAATCTCGGGACGCTTATATATTGGAATTCCGGGGATAGCAATGTGAATTGGATATTCTATCCCTCGTTCGGTAAAATTCGCTCCTCGAAGTTCGATCACATTTTTATCTCTAACGAAATGCTCAAGCGGATTTGGGAAAATATTACCTGGCGCATCAACAAGAGAATGAGAATAGCCTAATTCTCTAAGTCTATCTCGCAAAATTATTGCTTTAGAAGAATCGTACCAGGCATCAACATCTCCAGGAATTCTATGAAATCTTCCAATTGCACCAACAACAGCCAAAGACCCAACAGTTCGATACGAAACTTTATTTTCTGAACAAACAGTGTGTAAATCTTTGGCAGCATTAATAATCGATTCTGCCTCTTTAGGCACAGGGATAGGATTTATTTCAATAGAACGAGTTGGTATTTCTCCACTATCAATAAACATATAAGAAGTTTCCGTATATTTTACCTTTTCTAATGTAATTGGTCAAACTATGCTTTGAACGTATATAACTAACTATGAAATTTATATAAATATTTTTTAACTTTTCTATTTTTAAGTAAAAAATTTTTATTTAATGGTTTATATTGTAGTAAAAGGCCGAATTTGATCCAGATTGTTATAATACGATATTTTAAATATAGATTGACAAGACAAGCAAAACTTTCTATTATGATTGCGAAAGATTCATTTTACAATCTAAATAAAAAAATATTATTTCAAGAAATTTTAAAAAAGTTTACGATCTTTTTCTCAATCAGTAGAAATAAAAATTTAATAAATAGTCATGAATGTACTTTGGAGATTAAATAGTTCATGACTCAACTTAGGGAAAATCGTTGGGAAAAAACCGTTAGGTTTTGTCCCATAACGGAGAGGAGGTGAAATACAAGATGACAAAAGCAGATTTAGTCGCACAGGTTGCCAAGAAAGCCGGTCTTACTACCAAAGCTGCAAAAGACGCAGTCGGCACAGTATTCGGATCAGTGTCAGACGCTTTAAAAAGAGGCGAGAAGGTTGTGGTTACAGGTTTCGGAACCTTCATGGTTAGAAGAAGAGCCGCAAGAAAAGGAAGAAATCCACAAACTGGAGCAGAAATCCAAATTCCGGCGACAAAAACACCAGGCTTTACCGCAGGTAAAAGCCTCAAAAGAATGGTTAAGTAATCAATACCAAGCAACCCCGACCAAGTCGGGGTTGTTTGTGTTGTCTACATAATATATAATAAAAAGAATGCTAAAAAAAACACTGACTATTTTATTCTTCCTGTTATTTTTTTTACTTATTCCTCCGGCATTTTATTTTTTACAATCACAACCGATCAGTCTAAGCCAGGAAAAAGTAGAATACAATCTTCCATACCCGGGTATTTTACCGGATCACCCCCTATATCCGATCAAAAATATACGGGATAAAATACTGGAATTAACAACTAGAGATAGTATTAAAAAAGCCGAACTCTATCTACTTTTTTCCGATAAAAGAGTTGCAATGGCTGCAAACTTAACTAAAAACGGCAAAGAAAAGAGTGCAGCGGCAACTTTTACAGAAGCAGAGGAGTATTTTTCTAAAATTCCCCAGCTTATTGAAAATTCAAAGCAACAGGGAGTTTCTGCCTCTTCTGAATTCATTCAACGGTTAAGATTGAGCAATTTCAAACACAAAGAAGTTGGGACATCCTTACTTAAAGACTTGTCTCAGGGTTTAAGCGGAGAAATTAATAAAGCTTTGAATTTAAACAAACAACTCAAAAAGAAACTGGAAAAGCTATAAGATTAGCCCCAAAATTACTCCCATTAAAAGAAAATTTTGCTGCAGTGTTAACCAGTAGTGATCAAAGAGGCCGGTTATTAAAATAATTATCAAAATATAGGGGTATTTTTTGACAGCAGAAATAAGTTTTTTGAAAAATAAAAAAAATAACAGCAGAATTGTAATTGCTCCGGTTTCACTTAAAAAAAGCAGAAAAATATTATGAACCGGCTGGTTTAAAAAATCGGCAAAGAGCTGGGGAAATTGTTCTTGCACAATAAGATAGTTGCCTAAACCAGTGCCGAAAAAGGGACTCTGCAGAATCATTTTAAATGAGTTTTGCATAAGTAAAAGTCTTTTTTGGAGAGTCAGAGGATCGGATTGAGCTGGTAAAAAAACTAAAGATACTATTAACAATATAAATGTTCGGGCAAAAAAACAAAACTTGCAGTATTTTTTTAGAGGACTTTTCCAAAGATAGATAAAATTTAAAAGAAGAAAAGTCATAATGGTTATTTTGGAAAACGAAATAAATATTAATAAACTGCAAATTAACAATAAAATATTCTTTGCTAACGAATTGGATAAGTTTTTGCAAGTAAGTACAAAAAAATAGACCAAAAGGTAAAAACCGGCTAGAGAATTAGGGTGGGAAAAAGTCCCATAGGGGCGCAAAATCTCAATACCGCTTAAAGACGCTTTGGCAATGCCCGGCATTGATAAACTCAACGGTCTTTCACCAAAAAAATAAAAAATACCCTGCAGCGAGTGTTTATTGATAAATTGAGCTGTTGTAAGAAATAGTTCAAAAATTCCTCCGATTAAAAAACCATATAAAAGATACCCGGGAGACAATTTATTTGTTTTAAAAATAATAAAAACCGTAAGAAGTTCCAGGATTTTAATATATCGATATATCGATATGAGATGAAATTGAGAGATTAAAACATTCAGAAATAAAAGTGAGAGTAGAATAAGAGCCTTTTTACTAAAAAGAAATTTGATGACAGATTTAAGATTTAAAACTATAAGAATAAGTGCAAGAACGTCAGTAATATATATTGTTGGGGCAAGATAGTCTACCCGCACACCTGAAAGATATGAAAAATCAAAGAAGAAATGTTTACCTAGTTGGGTTGGGAGAAGGAGAACAAAGAGAAACAATAGAATATTGTTCATTGTCATTCCGGTCCCGCGGTAACGCGGGATTATAACTCGTCCGGAATCGTTGTTTTTAACTACGATTCTGGAGTCGCTCCGCTCCCCAGAATGACCAACGCTTTCAGAAAAGGCTTGGTTGGCTTTCTGCTTTTTTTTCCTCTGTTTTGGTTTTTTCATCCTGAAAAATTTTTACAACTCCGAAAACTCCGTCGTAGCCCGGATCTACATATACTTTTCTATCGCGGATAATTTGAACTGCCTTACTTAGCAGATAACCTGATTTTTTTTCAATTTCCTCCAGAGATTTTTTAAGCAGAACATCAAATTCAGTAGCAAAATTAGAAGTAAGATGTTCATATTCGCGAAGCACTTTAGTGTGAGAACCGCCATTAGTTTCGGTTAATACTTCCAAAAGAGGAATGAGTGATACAAACGGCCGCCTTTTTTTATCCTTATCACAGACGAATGTTACACCTAATTTATTTTTCATATATAGAAGATCATTTTGAACCAGAGTTTTATAAGAAAGGTCCATCACTCTATTTTCAACTCCGATAGTTAAAGAAGTGTGACAGACAGGGCAGATTGTTCCTTTTTCTTTTACTTGCTGGGGATTATATTTTATATTGCAGGCCCGATGTCCGGACCAGTGATATTTTCCTTCTTCCGGAAAGAATTCGATAGTATAACCGATTTTTAATTTAGAATTTGGTATTTGTTTGATAGCGTCTGCAATGTCACGAAACGAAAAATTGTTAATTGTTGATTGTTGATTGTTACTTACAAATACAGTTGCTTCACGGCCGAGTTTCGGGCCGGAATGCGCGTCGGAAAATGAAACGATTGATCTGTTCTCCAGTTCTTTGATCTGCCAATTCATAATTGGATCGCTAGAGAGTCCTGTCTCAACTGCATAAATATGTTTTGCGAAATTGCCAAAACATTCTTCAATAGAGTTAAAACCGGATTTAGAGCCAAACAACGCGAACCATGGTGTCCAAATATGTGCCGGCACAAATAAGACATTTTGATCAATAGTTAAAACCATCTCCAGAAGATCTTTAGAGGATATTCCAACGATTGGCCGGCCGTCAGACATGAGGTTTGCACCCCGCCTTTGCAGTTCTTTTATTATTTTTTCACAGGTTTCAATTGAGGGAGAAAAAATAAGATTGTGGACTCTTCGTCCCTTACCACCCTGAGTATAAATACTGGAAATTTCAGTGGAAAGTAGGAATTTTACTTTATTGGATGTTGGCAAATCTGTTTTGTCCTGATCCAAAGAATAAATTCCGGGCGAAGTTTCTTTAAGTTTTGCTTTTATCTCCCTGATCCACATCGGGTGGGTCCAGTCCCCGGTTGCCACTAAGTTAATGCCTTTTTTTGTCGACCAAAATGCTATTTCATCCAGATCCATCCTGGGTGAAACAGCTCGGGAGTATTTAGAATGAAGCTGAAGATCGGCAATTATCTGCATATTGATTTTGGGTGTTAATTTTAGTATAATTTAGGCAATCATGAGGGAGAATACGAACAATAGACTACGTGTCTATTCGCAACGCCTCCCATTTTATTTTGGCTTAAATTCAAGTTTACTTCTTTCGAAAAAGATAAATGTTTTAAATTCCTGAAAAGTTTTTAATAACGATGACTCCGATTTTTCATTCGGAATAATAATTCTAAGAAGCTTCTTATTTTTAAGCAAAAATTCGTGAAGACAATAAAAGTCCCCATCTCCTGACACAATTACAGCTTCATCATATTTATCGTACTGAATTTTAGCTGCGTGGAGCACTAGTTCAGCATCTACATTGCCTTTTACTTTGCCCTGTTTATCTTGAACTGTTGGCTTAAAAACCAATTCAAAACCATAAGATTTCAGCCTTTTATATAGTTTTTCATTTTTAGAAATGTAGCCGATAAACAAAAAAGCCTTTTTAATACGAAATTTATCTTGTAGATATTTGTGAAATTTTTTAAAGTCTAGTTTCCAGCCTTGATAAAGCCTTTTTTTACCTTTGTATATATCTTTGCTCGTTCCTAAATTAAGGTTTTGACTATCTATAAAAGCGTATATTATTTTTTTCGTAGTCATTGGTTTATGCTTACTGATTAATGCCTAATTGTAGCAAAACTAAATTTGTAATCCTTGTTTAAGTCGGATAAAATAAGAAAATGAATCAGCTGCAAAGTCTGCAAAAAATGGGTGGAATAAAGAGGCTGGAACAAGCTTTTAAACTTTCTGATTTCACTTTAGAATTAGCAAAAAGGAACATTATTGATAGCAGAAAAAATAAAAATGATTCGGAAAAAATCTTAAGAGAATTAAATAGAAGACTGCAATAATGGGACAAATTTTAGGTCACCGTGATTTAGTTGAATTTTTTGTCAAACTTCTTGACAGATATAAAGTAAGCTACTTGTTAACCGGTAGTTTCGCAGTGTCATACTATGGATATCCCCGAGCCACTCACGACATTGATTTTATTGTTGAAATTAAGCGAAAAGATTCTAAGAAAATTCTAAAAGTATGCGAACAACTGGGAGACGCATTTATAGTTGACAATTCTCAGATAAAAGAAGCGGTTAATGAGTCCTCAGAGTTTAATATTTTGCATACCGACACAGGTATTAAGATGGATTTTTGGATTGTTGAGCAGAATGAATTTGAAAAAAACAAATTTAAAAGAAATAAAGCAACATTTATTGACAAACAGAAAATTAATATTATTTCAGCTGAAGATTTAGTCCTAACTAAACTTTTATGGTGTAAAACTGTAAGAAGTGAAAGACATATGCGGGACTGTACTGGTATATTAGAAGTCCAGAAAAATAATCTTGATAAAAAATATCTAAATGTTTGGATTAAAAAACTTGAGCTTGAAAAATTATTTAAAGAGATCTCCGGACTTCAATATTATTGAAATATTTTGACAACAGTTCATCCTTAGATCATAATAAATATGATGGACAAATATCGGATATTATCAGGATCTATTTTTTTAATATTATTAACCGTTGGCGGTTTTTATTTAGGAACAAGACAAATTACCCAACCGCGAGAGATTCCTCGTTTTTATCCTGTTGACCAGGATGCTTTTCAAGAAATGAAAGATATAGCCGCTAACAAAATACCTTCACCAACTCCAGACGAAACTGCGAATTGGAAAACTTATCGTGACGAGACAGTAGGTTTTGAATTCAAATATCCCCCTGAGACAAGAATTGAAGGATCCCAAATTCGGAAAGATTTTATAAGATATAAATCACAGGAAAAATATGAGGAAAATATTCGCTTCCAACTTGAGATTGAAAATAAAAACAACTTTCTGGATTTAGAAAACTATTTTACAAACAAATATTGTTACTATTTAGTAGTTTCCGAACTAGATGGTGTTCTAACTCCAAATTCTGATTGCCTGAATTTATTTAACGAAACCAAAAAAATTACTTCAATCGATAGCAGGCAAGCATTAACGGCAAATATTTCTTATGGTTATTCAGGAATGAGAGTTACAGTTATTGATATTAAAAATTATATTATTATTTTTAACCTGAATGAGTTTGAAGAGGGCGCGGGTATTTCACAAAAAACAATAAATATTTTTGATCAAATTCTTTCGACTTTTAATTTCTTAGGCTCAACAAATTTCTGATTCCTGAACTTTATAAATATTACAAGGAACAGTCCAAGATTTAATGATGATAATGCAAGAGTTATAAATGGTAAATATAGAACGTCTGTAATAATAACCAATTTTGGCACCGGCCAGCTATGGTAGAGATTAAAAAGGCTGATTAAGGATAGAATAATAAACCATTTTAATAATTTTCTGTTCATTAGAGTGGCTAAGAGTAGAAATGGTAAGGGGAGTAAAGAGTATCTTTCGTGCATTTTGGTCAGGAATAAAAAAGCAATAAAGGCAATTAGAAAAAAAGCC
Organism: Candidatus Roizmanbacteria bacterium RIFCSPLOWO2_01_FULL_35_13; assembly: GCA_001789635.1. Taxonomy (GTDB): domain Bacteria; phylum Patescibacteriota; class Microgenomatia; order UBA1406; family GWC2-37-13; genus 2-01-FULL-40-13. The sequence goes on from MGAF01000013.1 coordinate 6,959, forward strand.
AAGAAGATGTCATTCTGGTGATCCCGCCAAAGGCAGGGGACTCCAGAATCTAACAACGATTCTGGACGCGCTCCACGTCTATTGACGATTCGCTTGCCAGAATGACGGACCATTTTTAGTACTATAAAAACAGTGAAAAATCCTGTAATAATATATCCCCACAGCCTATAGGAGATTCCGAATAGAAAGGGTGCAGTATCTTTTATCCCAGCAAATCCTCGAATCAGAACCCAAAAGTTAAAAGCGCCGTTGGTTACGAATGGCAAGCTTTGAGCGGCCATAATTTTTTCGGTAAAGATAGTAAAAGGCAAAAGAGGATTTTTCAAGCTACTTAAAAAAGGAATAAACGAAAGATAAAAAATCAACAGACCGAATAAAGTTGCTTTCAAAAAATTAATAAGCTTATATTTTTGAAAGAAAAAAATAAGATAAATTGGAAGATAGATTAGTGTGGTTGGTTTAGCCAATATCCCTAGAACAAAAAAAAGACTGCTTAACAAATATTTATTAGTGAAGAACAGAAGGTAAATTGAGAGTAAAACAAAAAATATTGGAAGCGAATCGATCTGTCCCCAGAGGGCACTGTTATAAAAAAAAGCAGGATTGAATAAAATAGACATTGTTGCTAGTTTGCTGGTTAGCTCGTTACCTGGTTTAATTTTTCGTGCAAATAGAAGGCAAGTCCAGGCAATTCCCAGATCGGCAAAAACAGCCGGCAACTTTAGAGTGGCTGCTAAAAAAGTCCGATTCTGAATCAAAAATATTAATTTGGAAGGAAATAAGGGAAATGAAATATTAATCTGCCATGCAAGTTTCTCTAGTAAAGAATGCAGGTAATATAGGACGTAAAAAATAAAAGAAGATAAGGGTGGATAGTTGGGAAAAAGAGTTGCATAAATTTCCGAAGACTGAGTTTCGTAAAATCCCTGAAAACCGCGGTTATGTAAATCTTTTGCCCAGGCGATATGGTTATTAATATCCCAACTGTAATCGTAAAATAAAAGAGAGAGTCTAAGAAGAAGGCCTAAAATAAAAAGAATCAGCAAGGAATGTTTTTTTACTGCTTTCATTTATTTACCGAACTGCCAAAGTAAAATATTTACGGTTATCCAAAAGAAAAATCCTAAAATTACACAAAGGCCTCCAATAATGACCTGTTTTGGTAGCCAGAATCTAAAAACTTTCTGAGCAGGTCCGCCAAAATTATTTCGATTTAAATAAGCTACAGCAGTCATGCAAATTATAAGAAAAAGTATTTGAAAAGGCAGTTTATTCATTACATAAAGTATAATTTATTTATATGGATAATGAGAAGTTGCCTTTTCCAACCAATTTAAAACAACCCGGATTGGGAGTAGTTTTTGTTCTGTTGTTAATAGGAGCTGTAGCCGGCTTTCAACTGGGAAGATGGTCAAATAATTACGACAGATCCTCTCAAGTTTCTCCAACAATTAAAGCCTGTACGGAAGAAGGAAGAATATGTCCGGATGGATCAACGGTTGTAAGAAGTGGGCCGAATTGTGAGTTTGCAGAGTGCCCGGTTTTTATTCCACCTCCCTCACCTACTGCGACTGATTCGACAAAAAGTGATTGTGTTCCAGCTGGCTGTAGTGGTCAACTCTGTGTTCCTGCTTCTGAATTTGATACCCCATCTACCTGTGAAATGAAAAACGAGTATATTTGTTTAAAATATTCCCGCTGTGAAAGGCAAATAGATGGCCAGTGTGGCTGGACACAAACTACGGAATACTACCAATGTCTTGCGGATTTCAAAAAATAATTTATCTCTTCCCGCCGGATCTTACTTCGTGCCTTTTCAGTTCTATTCGAACACGGCACGAAGAGCGATTTATGGCGGGTGCGGGGCAAATAATAAAATAATTGAATATATTTATTTGCCCCTTGACAACTGAACGGTTGTTCAGTTATATTATAATTATTGAACAATAGTTCAAGAGTTATAAATTTTTTCAAAATCTATGGACGCAACACCTTCAGCTTTAAATAAAGTCAAAGAGTTTTATTTCAAAAGAAAAAGATTGCCAACATATCGTGAGATGCAGAAGTTATTCGGATTTGCGTCAACTAATGCTGTGGCTTATGCAGTATATAAGTGGATAAAAGAAGGAATATTTAAGATGGATGAAAATAAACTCGTGCCATCCTCCCAGTTTTTCGGTTTACCACTACTAGGAAGCATTAAAGCCGGATTCCCAACTTCCGATGAACAGTATGCTTCCGAAACGGTCTCGCTAGACGAATATTTAGTAGGTAATCCCGGATTTGCCTACTTATTGAGAGTTTCCGGGGACAGCATGATCGGTGAAGGGATAAGGACGGATGATTTGGTCGTACTGGATAAAAGAAGAGAACCCAAAAACGGTGATATTGTTGCAGCTTTTATTGATAATGAATGGACTTTAAAATATTTTAAAAAGAATGGCGGCAGTATAGTACTTGAAGCAGCTAATCCAAAATATAAACCGTTGACTCCGCGCGAAAGTTTGACTTTAGGTGGGGTAGTGGTAAGCGTGATTCGAAAGTATTATTAAAGTGGTGTCAAACCCAAATGAAAATGTCACCCCCTAACTTGTAATAGTTCCATACCTAAATTGTCTCCAGGGATGGTTAATGGGTGGAATATAGTTTGATTTATGTGTTGTTAATATAACCGGGTTTAATTTTATCTTCTTTGGTCTCTCCGGTAACTCAAAAAAGTTTAGATAACGATCTTTGTATTTAATTTTGATTATGTTATATCAAATCCTCTTGAAGAATTAATTTAGAATGGGTAATATAGTAGTATATGAGAAACTATATTTCCCTCAAACCCAAGGTT
>MGAF01000014.1 GCA_001789635.1 Candidatus Roizmanbacteria bacterium RIFCSPLOWO2_01_FULL_35_13
TTAACAATTTACATAGAACCTAAATACATTTGACAATCATTGTGTGTTCGTGTATAGTTTAGTATCTTTTTTCGATACCCTTGTCTAATAAGGGTTTTTTTGTTGTTATAAAAAAATTATTTTTCCCTCAAAGATGCTGCAGATTAATTCATCTATTACTTCTTCTCAAAAAAAAATAAACCTGGGTCAAGAAGACAAAGAGTTAGAAGGCTACGACCTCATTGAAATTCAAAAAAAGTCATGGGAAAAGTTCGTAAAATTAGAATTGAAAGAAATATTCAATGAGTTCTTTCCAATTGATGACTATACCGGGAAAAAATTTACTTTATTTTTTAATGATATTTTTTTTGGCGAACCCCGCTACGCTCTTGATCTTTGTCTCCAAAAAAAATTAACCTACGATGTTCCGGTTTATCTGAAATTAAAGCTTGTCAATAAAAAAACAGGGTCGGAACGCTCGCAAGAAGTTTATTTCTTCAATCTGCCAAAGATGACGGATCGCGGAACCTTCATTATAAATGGAATTGAAAGAGCTGTGATTAATCAGATAGTCAGATCTCCGGGTGTTTACTTTACCGCTGAAATTGATAAAACAACGGGATTAACTTTATATAATGCCGAAATTCGTCCGTATATCGGCGCCTGGCTTGATATTACTATTAATAAAAATAATCTAATTGAGATGAAGATTAATAAAAAGAGAAAATTTTTTGCGAGTGTTCTTTTAAGGGCTTTTGAAGGTGAAAATAATAATGACATAATGTCTCATTTTCAGGATCTTGATAAAGAATTAATCGAAAAATATCTCAATCCCACCTTAAAAAAAGATTCTACAAAAGATAAAGATGCTGCTGTCCTTGAAATCTACCGCAAAGTTAGACCCGGCGAACCGCTAATTTTAGAAAATGCCAATGAAACTTTACAAAATCTTTTTTTCAACCATCGCCGCTATTCTTTAGCGGATGTCGGAAGATACAAAATAAATAAAAAACTAAAAACAGACCTTGAGATTAAAAAAGAAAATCACCTTTTAACTAAAACTGACATTATCGAAACAATTAAATATCTTATTAATTTGACAAAAAAGGTTGGAGAATTTGATGATATCGATCATCTGGGGAACCGTCGTCTTAGAACGGTAGGTGAACTTGTAAGTATGTATGGAATTAGGGTAGGCATGGTTCGTGTCGAAAGGGAAATAAAAGAAAGAATGAGCCTTGTTACAAGTGAAACCAACGTGGCACCATCTCAAATAGTTAATTCTAAACCGCTTATAGTTGCAATAAATTCATTTTTCCGTACCAGTCAACTATCAACTATAGTCGATCAAACCAATCCGCTATCTGAGCTCGACAATCTCAGAAGAATTACTGTTGGTGGTCCTGGCGGTATTGAAAAAGAAAGAGCCTCATTCTCAATCAGGGATATTTCATCTTCTCAATATGGAAGAATTTGTCCGATTCGTTCACCTGAAGGACCAAACATTGGAGTGGTTACTTATATGGCTTTGTATGCCAGAGTTAATAAATACGGTTTTCTTGAAACTCCTTATCGAAAATTAGTAAAAGAAAAATCCGGGAGTAAAACAAAAGTAAAGCTGTCTGATGAAATTGTTTATCTTCAGGCAGATGATGAAGAAAGTTTCCGTATTACTTCAAACAGTGTTAATTTTGATAAAAATAATTACATTATCGAGGAACATGCAGCGTGTAGACATGGTGGAGAAATTGTTGAAATTCCTGTGGAAGAACTTGACTTCATAGATGTTTCACCTAGACAGGTAGTCGGTGCCTCTGCAACGCTTATTCCGTTTTTACAGAATGACGATGCAAGCCGTGCCCTAATGGGCACTCATATGCAATGTCAAGCTGTACCCTTAATTAATCCTCAAGCTCCTATCGTCGGCACAGGCTTGGAAAGGAAAATTTCTTCTGCCTTGAACCGGACAATTTTCAGTAAAGAAGATGGAATCATAGATTATGTGGATGCTGAAAAAATTGTTATGAAAGGTAAAAGCGGAAAAGAATACGGCTATTCTCTAAATCGGTTTGTTAAAACTAATAAAGATGTGGTATTTGATCAAAAACCAAAAGTTGAACCCGGACAAAAAATTAAAAAAGGTCAAGTGCTTGTAGACGGTCCCTCTACCGATAATGGTAAACTTGCTTTAGGACAAAATTTAGTGGTCGCTTATACTTCACTTAATGGTCTTGGTTACGAAGACGGTTTTGTTATATCTGAAAAAGTAATAAAAGAAAATCTTCTCACTTCAATTGCTTCTGAAGAATTCATCGCTGATCTGGTTGATACCAAACTTGGTCCGGAAGAATTAACCAGAGATATTCCAAATGTCCGTGAAGAAGTTTTACAGAATTTAGATAAAGACGGATTAGTGGTTGTCGGATCTGAAGTATCCGGAGGCGATATTTTGGTTGGAAAAGTAGCTCTAAAAGGAGAAAAAGAGCTTACCGCTGAAGAAAGACTTTTAAGGGCAATATTCGGTGAAAAAGCCAAAGACGTCAAAGATACATCACTTCGTATGCCATATGGCAAAAGAGGAACCGTTGTCAATTTGGAAATAATTGACTCTAAAAAAGATCCGAATGAATTGGAACCAAGTGTTTTAAAAAGAATTCTTGTTACCACGGCTCAACTTAGAAAAATATCAGTCGGAGATAAACTGGCAGGCCGGCATGGAAACAAAGGAGTTATCTCAAAAATCTTACCGGAATGGGACATGCCTCATCTGGAAGATGGAACTCCCGTAGACGTAATACTTTCTCCTCTCTCAATTTTATCGCGTATGAATCTGGGACAACTGTTTGAAACCCTGCTTGGTTTAATTGCACTAAATAAAAATACTCCCATTACTGTTCCTGTCTTTGAAAAGATTAAAGAACGATTCATTACATCCGAATTGAAAAAACTCGGACTGCCATTAGACGGAAAAGTAACACTGCTTGACGGACAAACCGGCCAACCATATGACAATAAGGTATTCGTTGGTGTAGGCTACATAATGAAACTGATTCACATGGTGGAGGATAAATTCCACGCCAGATCGGTTGGACCTTACTCACTTGTAACTCAACAGCCGCTCGGCGGAAAATCCCAGATGGGTGGACAAAGATTCGGAGAGATGGAAGTCTGGGCTCTCGAAACTCATCGTGTACCTTATACTTTACAGGAAATGTTAACTATTAAAAGTGATGATGTAAGAGGCAGAACTAAGGCTTTTGAATCAATAATTAAAAAAGTTGACATTCCACAATCAAACGTTCCGGAATCATTTCACGTTTTAATAAAAGAATTAAACGCATTAGGATTAGCTATTGACTATATTAAATGAAAAAGTTAAAAATAAAAACGAAAAACGAAATTTTAAATTTAAAAATTTTGAATTACAATTTTTCACTTTTCACTTTTAATTTTTAATTTGTAAACATGGATAATCACGAACTGGTTGACTTTTCCGGGCTTCGCATCAAACTGGCTTCACCTGAAGGCATATTGAGCTGGTCGCATGGCGAAATAACTAAACCTGAGACAATCAATTATCGGACTTTCCGGGCAGAAAAAGACGGCCTATTTGATGAACGTATCTTTGGACCAACTAAGGATTATGAATGTTACTGCGGTAAATATAAAAGAATCAGATATAAGGGAATTGTCTGTGACCGTTGTGGAGTTGAAATAACCACATCAGCAGTTCGCCGTGAAAGGATAGGTCATATAAAATTAGCTTCTCCAATAGCGCATATCTGGTATTTTAAAGGGTCTTCTTCTGTTTTAAGTACAATCCTGGACATTGCTCCCCAAGCTTTGGAACGCATTATTTATTACGCCCTTTATCTTGTAAAAAAAGTTGACAAGGAAAAACAAAAACAGTCTATCAAACTTATAGAAGAGATTGAAAAAAAAGAAATAGAAACTCTTGAAAAAGAACATTTGGAAAATCAGAAAAATATCGAAAAAGATTTCAAAAAACAAAAAGAAGAGCTTGTTAAAAAAATTCTGAATAGAGAACAAAGAGAAATAGCAGACCAGGAAGTTGAATTTAAACTAAGAGAACAGCTCAAATTACTTGCAGATAAATTTATGGACCAAAAAAATCAAAAAACTTCTTTTTTTGACCGGTTAACTAAAGTTATGAAATCACTAAAATATTTAGATACTCTGGAAGAAGACGATTTCCTCTATCTTAAAGAAAAAAAAGCCGATCATTTTCTTGAAACCGGTATGGGGTCAGAAGTAATCTATGAAATACTCTCGTCCTTCGATCTGAATAAAAAATATACCGAGGCACTTAAAGAACTTAATGACGTAAAAGGAGATAGAAGAAATAAAATGCTTAAAAAAGTCAGATTTCTTGAGTCATTTGTCAAGGCTGCCATTTCACCAAAATGGATGATCTGGACAGTATTACCCGTAATTCCACCGGATCTTCGCCCCGTAGTTCAACTGCCGGGTGGAAAATTTGCCACATCCGATCTTAATGATTTCTACCGGAGAGTTATAAACAGAAACAATCGCCTGAAACAGCTCATAGACTTTGGCGCACCGGAAATAATTCTTAGAAATGAAAAAAGAATGCTTCAGGAAGCAGTCGATTCATTAATTGATTTGCAAAAATCCAGAGGCCGGGCCAGAACAAAAGGAGCTGCGTCTAAAATTCAAAAATCCCTCTCGGATATTCTTCGCGGAAAACAAGGCCGCTTTAGACAAAATCTCTTGGGAAAAAGAGTTGACTATTCAGGAAGATCCACAATTATTGTGGGTCCTGAACTAAAATTACATCAATGCGGTCTTCCAAAAGAAATGGCTCTCGAGTTGTTCAAACCATTCTTACTTCATGAAATTATTATAAGAGGGCTTGCCCCAAATATAAAAAGTGCTAAAAACTTTCTCGAAAAGAAAGAGCCAGTCGTCTATGATATTCTTGAAGAAATATCCAAAGATCACCCGGTATTGCTTAACCGTGCTCCAACCCTTCACAAACTATCTATTCTTGGATTTTATCCGGTCTTAACCGATTCTCATGCTATAAAACTTCACCCCACAGTTTGTTCAGGTTATAATGCGGATTTTGACGGTGATGCAATGGGTGTTTTCCTACCTCTTTCCAAGAGAGCAATTGATGAGGTAAAGGATAGAATGTTACCCTATCATAATCTTTTAAAACCAGCCGACGGAACACCGATAGTCCTCCCTAATAAAGAAATGGCTCTAGGATGCTATCATATTACAACCATCGATTCAACCTTTAACGATAAAAAGGATGAGCAATTAAAATATTTTACTGATGAAAATGAAGCTTTGATTGCTTATCAATTCGGTAAGGTCTCCTTAAGACATCCGATATTTGTCAAAATAAAAGATCAACTTTTTAAAACATCTATTGGTCGCATTATCTTTAATCAGGCCATACCGGAAGAATTAAGATTCTTTAATCAGGATGTAAAGGCCTCAACTTTAAAACAATTAGTAATGAGAGCCATGAAATTATTTGAAAATCAGGTGGTCGGGGATCTTATTGACAAACTTAAAGAAGTCGGCTTCTGGGGAGCAACAATGGCCGGGGGACTATCCTTTTCTGTCTTTGACTGTGTCATTATAGATGAAAAAGAAGCAATGTTAAAACTGGTCGAAAAAGAGGTTGAAAAAGTAGAAAAAAATTATCGCCAGGGACTTCTTACTCTTGAAGAAAAAAAACGTTATACCAATAAGCTTTGGATCGAAATAACAGAAAAATTAGCCGATTTGACCTGGAACGCTTTAGACGAAGAAAATCCGGTCAAACTTGCCATTAAATCTGAAGGTCCCAGAGCTTCACGTGAACAACTGAAACAATTATCCGCTATTAAAGGTCTTGTCGTTGATCCTCTGGGTAAAATTATAGAAGTTCCTACCAAATCAAATTATCGTGAAGGACTTTCCATATTTGAATATGTAATTTCGGCTCGGGGAGCCAGAAAAGGTCTTACAGATTCTGCCCTTAAGACAGCCGATGCCGGATATCTGACGCGCCGGTTAGTCGATGTGGCTCACGACATGATAGTCAGGGAAGTTGATTGCGGAGCAACAGAAGGACTAACTGTCAGCACCACAGATAACCGGGGAGAAAAATTTATAGACAGGATAAGAGGCCGCTTTTTAGCCAAAGATGTTCATTCCGAGAAAAAAGAATTACTTTTAAAAGCTAATGAACTTATAGACGAAAGTAAAATAGAACTTTTTCAAAAATCCGGAGTTAAAAAAACCGTGGTCAGATCGGCTCTTTACTGCCTGGCAAAATACGGAATTTGCCAGAAATGCTATGGACTTGATCTCTCCAACAACAAACTTGTTGATATTGGTGTTCCAGTCGGAGTCATAGCGGCTCAATCTATCGGAGAACCCGGAACCCAGCTTACAATGCGGGTCAGGCATTTCGGTGGAATCGTAATTTCCGACGTAACCCAAGGCTTACCGAGAGTGGAAGAATTATTTGAAACAAGAATGCCAAAGGTCGTTTCTCCGATTGTAGAAATACAGGGAAAAGTTTCGGTTCAGGAAGATACCAATAGAGAAGTTTACAGCGTAAAAATAACATCAACCGATAAAAATCAACCGAAAGAACAGGAGTTCATAATCCCAATGTCGCAAAAGCTGAAAGTTAAGGATGGGGAGCTCGTTTCCGTCGGAACTCCCCTATCAGAAGGATATCTGGATGTTCACGATATTTTAACCATTAAAGGCCTGAGATCTGCCCAATTCTATCTTGTCGACGAAGTACAAAAAGTCTATGAGTCCCAGGGAATCAATATTCATGATAAACATTTTGAAGTAATTGTCCGGAAAATGAGTGATAAGGTAATAATTGAGGATGAGGGCGACACATCTTTTATTAAAGATGAAGTTGTTTCCAGAATCAGATTTGAAGAAGAAAATAAAAAAATTCTTGCCCAGGGTGGTAAACCCGCCGTCGGAAAAGTTTCCATACTTGGAATTACCAGAGCGGCAATTTATACGGATTCGTGGCTGTCGGCCGCTTCCTTCGAACAGACAACTAATGTGTTAAGTGCTGCAGCTATAAAAGGTCAGGTAGACTACTTGTTGGGATTAAAAGAAAATGTTATAATTGGCAGATTAATACCCGTAACAGCCGAATTAATTGAAAAATATTACGGGAAATTTTTAAGCAAATATGCCAACGATCAACCAGTTGATCAAAAAAAAGAGGAAAAACCGGATTAAAAAATCCCGGGCAGCTGCGTTAAAATTAACCTTTAATGCATTAAAAAGAAAATACGTCTTCACTAACAATTCCATGAAGCGTGGCGTATGTACTATAGTCAAAACAATGACGCCTAAGAAACCGAACTCTGCCTTACGTAAAGTAGCCCGTGTCAGACTTTCCAATAAAATGGAGGTTACCGCCTACATTCAGGGTGTAGGTCATAATTTAGCCGAACACTCTATTGTTTTAGTCAGAGGAGGAAGAGTAAAAGATCTGCCGGGCGTAAAATACCACATTGTCAGAGGAAAATATGACACTGCAGGAGTTGTCGACAGAAAATCTTCCCGATCCAAGTACGGTACAAAATTTGAAACTGTAAAAGCAGCCTCATAATATTAAAAATTAAAGATTAAATATAAAATACACATATTAAATATCAAATCTTTTATTTTTTATATGTATTTTTTATTTTTTATATTTAATATTTTATATTGATTTTATGCCCAGACGTCCTTATAAAAAGCTAAAAACCAAGATCGACCCGATATTCGGCAATATTGAAGTTGCCAAATTGATTAATTACACCATGGTTGACGGAAAAAAATCCATAGCCCGGAGTATTATCTATACAATATTTGACAAACTTTCTAAAGAAAAACAGGATCCCTTAAGAATCCTGCATCAGGCTATTCAACACGTATCTCCAAACTACGAAGTAAAGTCCCGGAGGTTAGGTGGCGCTTCATATCTTGTTCCGATAGAAGTCCGCAAAAACAGGCGTCTTTTTTTAGCGCTCAACTGGATATTAATTGCGGCTAAATCCCGTTCAAATAAAGAGTATAATACATTTTCCGATAAACTGATGGCAGAACTAATAGACGCTGCAAAAAATCAGGGACAGGCGGTAAATAAAAAACTTCAGGTTGAAAAACTGGCAGACGCCAATAAAGCTTTTGCTCACCTTAAATGGTGAAATATGAAAAGCATAAATGTTGCGGCTTCTGCTGAATGTATTTCTTGTAGTAATCAATTTACTGGCAAAGTAAATTTATACAAAGCTGAATCAAATTTTCCAGAAGGAGGAAGTGTTTTTTTTATAGAAAGGTCAAATGCTGGAATTTTAGAATTATGCATTTACCATCATTCTGGTAATAGAAATGATCTTAAAATAACCACTGATATATTAGAGGAATTAATGAAAAAAATTCCTCCGGAAAAAGAGCATTTTTTAGTTAGTAAAGGATTATTTATGAGTCATCAAATCTTTAGATCAGAAGAGTTTGGTTTTTTTACAGTATCAACAGAAATGAAAGAGCTATACATTTCACCAAGTGAGGCTATTAGATCATTATTTATAGGAGAAAATGAGCATCGCTCTCGTTTCTTTAGAAGTTAAATTAAAAGATTAATGCCACAACAATCAGTTGTAACAAAAAATCGCGTTGTTCCTCTTGAAAAAATCCGCAATGTCGGAATAATTGCCCATATCGATTCGGGTAAAACAACTACAACTGAACGAATTCTTTTTTATACCGGCAGAACCTACAAAATCGGCGATATCGATGAAGGAACAACTCAGATGGACTGGATGCCGCAGGAAAGGGAACGCGGAATAACCATCGTTGCGGCTGCCACAACTACATTCTGGAAAGGGATGAGAATTAATATCATAGATACTCCGGGACACGTAGACTTTACTGCAGAAGTCGAAAGATCTTTAAGGATTCTGGACGGCGGAGTTGTCGTGTTTGATGCTGAAGAAGGTGTCCAGAGTCAATCTGAAACAGTTTGGAGACAAGCGGATAAATATAAAGTTCCCCGGATTTGTTTTATAAACAAAATGGATAAATTAGGAGCAAATTTCGACGCCACAGTCAAAGAAATCGAGGAACGTTTAGGCGCAAAACCTGCCGTTATGGTTTATCCAATCGGCAAAGAACAGGAGTTTAAAGGAGCAGTTGATCTTTTAGAAATGAAAGCGCTCATTTGGGATGATAAAGACTCACAAGGTACTAAATATACAATTACAGAAAAAATCCCTGCGGATATTAAAGAAAAAGTTATACAGGCCAGAGCCAAACTGATCGAAAAAATAGCCGAAACCGACGACTCTCTTTTAAATAAATATCTCAACAATGAAGAAATTTCAGTCGCTGAACTTAAAAAAACCTTAAGAAAAGCCGTTATAGACTATAAATTAATTCCGGTCTATGCCGGCACTTCCCTCAGAAACAAAGGCGTCCAGCCTGTGTTAGATGCAATCGTAGACTATCTTCCCTCCCCTGCCGATCTTAAAGAAATCAAAGCCGTAAATCCCAAAACCGGAAAAGAAGAAAGCCGGAAACTTATCAATGAGGAAAAATTTTCCGCTCTTGCTTTCAAGATACAGCTTGATCCACACGTAGGAAAACTTACTTACACCCGGATTTATTCGGGAACTTTAGAATCCGGTTCATATGTCTATAACGTAACCCGGAATAAAAAAGAACGGGTCAGCCGAGTACTTATTATGCATGCAAATCAAAGGGAAGAAATCGATAAAGCTTATGCCGGAGAAATTGTCGCTTTGGTCGGACCTAAGGATTCAAAAACCGGTGATACTTTAGCAGATCCCGAAGGTCCAATTATTTTGGAAAGAATCACTTTCCCTGATCCGGTTATTTCACTTGCTATCGAACCTAAAACTAAAGCCGATCAGGAAAAATTATCCTATACGCTTCAACGCCTGGCCGAGGAAGATCCTACATTCAGGGTAAAAATAAACCATGAAACCGGTCAGACAATTATGTCCGGAATGGGTGAACTGCATCTGGAAATCCTGGTTGACCGGATGAGGCGGGAAATGGGAATGCAGGTTAATACAGGCAAACCCCAGGTTGCCTACAAAGAAACCATAACACGCCTTGCTGAAGGCGAAGGCAAGTATATAAAACAAACAGGTGGACACGGACAATACGGTCACTGTCTGATTAAAATTGAACCGTTGTCCAGAGGCAGCGGCTTCAAATTTATAAATAAAATAAAAGGAGCGTCTATTCCGTCGGAATTTATTCCTCCGGTTGAAAAAGGAATAATTGAGGCGATGGAAAAAGGAATCCTTGTCGGCTATCCTATGACTGATTTACAGGCCGCCCTTTACGACGGGAGTTACCATGACGTAGATTCTTCTGACATTGCGTTTAAAATTGCCGGATCAATGGCCCTGCAGGATGCTGCCAAAAAAGCCGGACTTTCGCTTATCGAACCGATTATGAAGCTTGAGGTAACAGTCCCGGAAAACTTTATGGGAGTGGTAATCGGTGATATATCGGCAAAAAGAGGCAAAATTCTCGGCACCGAAAAACGCAGTCGCGCAGTAGTAATTAAGGCTTACGTACCCTTGGCTGACATGTCGGGTTATGCCACAGTTATTCGATCTCTAACTGAAGGAAGAGGATTTTTCTACATGGAGCCGTCTCACTACGAAGAAGTCCCCCGCAACATCATCCAGTCGATGATTAGTAAATAATAATTTATCGTCATTCTGGGGAGCGGAGCGACTGCAGAATCTATTTATGAACAAGACGCGTCATTCTGGCAAGCGAGGAACGAGCGCGTCCAGAATCTATCTATGAAAATACTCGTTTTTTCCGATAGTCATCTAACAGATAAATTTGAAATAAAAAAATTCAACTTCCTAAAAAGGATAATTTCGGAAGCTGACCAAGTCATCATAAATGGAGATTTTTGGGATGGTGAAATGACCACGTTTAACCAATTTATAGCTTCGGATTGGAATAAACTTTTCCCTATTTTAAAAGAAAGAAAAACAGTTTATATATATGGCAATCACGACCGTAAGTCTTACTCTAATAATAAGGTAAATTTATTTTCATTAAAACAAGGCTATATATATAATTTAAAGCAAAATGGAATTAATTACATTATCGAACATGGAAACAGATTCTTCATAACGCCTGACGAATTTTTACCCAGAAGTATAACCAGATATTCTACCTTAATTACCGGATTTTTTATGCAAAAATTTACTTTTCTTCAATTTATTCTCAAAAAAGCTAATGAGATTATGAAAAGTAAAATTCAAAAAGAATTAAAAAACAATGATATATATGTCTGCGGACACTCACATTGGTCCGAATTTGACTTAAAAAATAATTTCATTAACACTGGCTGCATTGAAAGCGGATTAGCACAATACCTTATTATTGACGATCAAAAAATAACTCCAATGGAAGAAAGATATTATTAGCTGCTTTTTAATTTAATTACAGTGATTATTTGAGAGTTTGGGATATAAATTAAATTTTCGTTTTTATCTTTTAAAACAGTTATTCTTAAGGTCATCTTACTGACTTCTCCTTCTAATTTTCCTATCAAAACCTTATCTCCGATATTAAACTGATTTTCAACAATAATAAAAAATCCTGCAATCAGATCTTTTACCAGACTCTGCGCTCCAAAAGAAAAAGCCAAGCCTAATATTCCAGCCCCTGTCAGAATCGGCACAATATTTACGCCAAAATCAGAAAGTATTATTAATACGGCAAATATTAATAAAACAACATCAATAATATTTTTTAATAATGAGCTAATAGTTCTTATCCTACCCTTCACTCCCATAAAAACCAGATCCAAACTCTTTTTAATAAGCGAGGATATAAAAAAAGTAGTAATTAGTGTTCCAACGACAAAAAGTAATTTATTGAGATAAAAATCCGTAGCTCCAAGAATATTAGACATATAAAATATTATAGCATGAAAAATACGCTTGACATTTTGAACGATTGTTCACTATACTGGTAAACGGATGTTCAAAGCAAATTTTCAATTCTCAATTTACAAATTTCAAATTTAAAATTATGATCACAGACAGACTTAATCGTATTAAAAAATTCTACAAGTCTCATAAACGTCTTCCCTCTTATTCGGAGATGCTTAATATATTTAATTTAGCTTCAAAAAATGCTGTTTTTAAAATTATTCAAAAGCTTATTGAGGCAGGATTTATTAAAAAAGAAGGGACTAAAATTGCTCCGTCTTCCAAATTCTTTGCACTTCCTCTAGTCGGTCTGGTTAAAGCCGGATTTCCGATTCTGGCCGAAGAAAACAGAGACTATCTAACTCTGGATGATTATTTAATCGGAGACCCAACTTCTTCTTTTTTACTCAAAGTCAGCGGTGATTCTTTAATTGGTTTAGGAATCTTTGAGGGCGATATAGTTATCATCGAAAAAAAACGTCTGGCAACTTCCGGAGATATTGTCCTGGCTCAAATAGATAGGGAATGGACCCTTAAAATTTTAAAAAAAGATGGAATACGTGCTCATCTTGAATCAGCCAATCCCAAATATCCACCCTTTTATCCCACCCAAAATCTGGAAATATTCGGAGTAGTAAAAGCTGTAGTTAGAAAGTTCAATTAATTTAATCTCCTTTTAATTCCTTTATTATTTTATAAATATTATTGCTGGGATTGTTTACTTTGGTAGAAACAACGTACTTCATCATTTCACTATCCGGGTATGACTTCAAAAACTCTTTGATATGATCTATCTCAACCATATCAGGATTAAGCCATTTTTGTTCATCTTCCTCTTTTAAAATAACCGGCATTCTATTATGTACTTCACCGCCTATTTTATTCGGTGTAGTCGTTATTATTGAATAGGTCTTAACTTCTGCTCTATTTTTAGGATTTTTATAGATAGAATAAACACCTGCAAAAGCGAAATATTTTCTACCAGTAAGTTTAAATAAAAATGGAACTTTACCATCAGATGTTTTTTTCCATTCAAAATATGACGTTGCCGGAACTAGACACCTTTGAAATTGAACGTATTTATCTGCCCATCTTTTATTGATGATAGAGTCATCCCGGATGTTAGCTAAATACCTGGGTTTTTCGTTCTTTTCTTCCCAAAAAGGAATTAAACCCCACAGCATAAATTCCATCCTGTTTGGACTATGAGCAACAACTACGGGCATTAATTGACTTGGCGTTACATTATAATTAGGTTTTGCCGGGAGTTTATTGGCCAACCTGTATCTTTTATAAAAATCTTCATCAAATTCAAGCGAGTATCTGCCGCACATATCAATATTATATCAATTGTTTGCGTATGATCTATTGACTTATTGAACAGATGTTTAATAGAATATAGTTATTGAACGCTTGTTCAGTAGTTAATATTTGTATTAAGATGTCAATATGCACGAATTCATTAACGAAAAAATCAGCGTTGTTACAGTGTATGATCGCATAAAAGGGACGGTGATTCCTAAAAGAATTAAGTGGCAAGGAAGAATATACGATATAACCAAACTTTCTTATTATAAACCGGAACGGGTTGGCAGAAACATAGTCCATACTTTTCATGTATCTAACGAAGCAATGGATTTCAAATTAAGACTTGATAGTTATACATTGCATTGGACATTAATTGAAGTAACCGATGGAAACAGCTGATTTACCCTTAAACCATAATAAACCTCTCGTTATGCATATAGACTTAAATAGTTGCTTTGCTACTGCTATGCAACAAGCATTTCCGCACCTGAGAGGAAAACCGCTTGCCGTCGCAGCCTATAATTCACCCCGGGGTTGCATTTTGGCTCCGTCAATCGAAGCAAAAAGATTTGGTATTAAAACAGGCATGCGGGTTATGGAAGGAAAACATTTATATAAAGACTTAATTATAAGAACAACTGATGTTCAGCTTGTAAGAGATGTCCATGTCAGATTAAAACGTATAACCAGGGATTATTCAACGATAGTAAGTCCAAAGAGCATAGATGAGGTCGTAATTGATTTCAATCCTGTTCAGATAGTTATTAGAAGGCCGCTAACCGAGATTGCTTCAGAAATTAAAGCAAGAATTAAAAAAGAAATTGGAGAATGGATCGTATGCTCTGTTGGTATTGGAACAAACAGATTTCTGGCTAAGACAGCTGCCGGACTTCACAAACCCAATGGACTGGACGTAATTAATCATCAGAATATCCGGCATATTTATTCAAAGTTAAAATTAGTTGATTTGAATGGGATTAACCATAGATATCAAGCAAGACTAAACATTAACGGCATATTTACTCCGCTTCAGTTACTTGACGCTCCTTTGGATTTACTAAAAAAACAGGTATTTCAATCCATTACCGGCTTTTACTGGTACAGGAGAATCCGGGGGTATGAAATAGATAATGTAGAATTCTTAAGGAAAAGTTACGGTCAGGACTATGCTTTGGGAAAACAGACCTCCGATCCGGAAGAGCTGTCAAGAATACTGATGAAACTGTGCGAAAAAATGGGGAGAAGATTGAGAAGATCAAGTAAAGCTGCAAACGGTATCCATATTGCCATTCTCTACAATGACTACAGTTTCTGGCATAGACAAAGTTTAATGAATCAACCGATGTACGCAACCAGGGATCTGTACCGGGGAGCTCAATTGGTTTTCAATCAGCAACCGTATAAAAAAGTAGTCGCCAAACTTTCCGTTGCCTGTTATGATTTAATTCCTTCAGCCAAGTCACAATTATCTCTTTTTGATGAAGGCGATGATAAACTCAGAAAAGTTTCGGACGCTATGGACTCGATCAATAATAAATACGGGGAATTTTCTATCACTCCCGCATTAATGATTGGTTTAGACAATACGGTTATTGATCGCATCGCCTTCGGAGCTGTCAAAGAACTGGAAGATTTGTATCTAAAATAGAATTAATCTAAAATTATTACTAGGGGACAGTTTTTGTGATCATGTTTACGGGCAATACAATAATCTCTTCTATATTCTATCTATTAGTCTTTAACTGAATACTTTTTGTCATAAAATCAAACTTTACTTTAAAAAGATTGAAAAATCCTTGCTGACCCAAAATTCCATAACCTTTATCGGAAATGTCATGCGAAAAAATATGGATTATTTTTTTGCGGAACTTTGAATAAAGTTGGTTTTTCAAAACCTTTCTTTACGGCTTTGTCATATGCTTTTCTTGCTGTTGTAGAATACGTTATTACATTTTTAAGATTGGCGTCTAGCACAACCCATTTTCCTTTATATTTTTTAAAAACACTGGTCAAATCAATGTAAGTTTGCATAAAAATGATTATAACAGAAGTTACTCCCAATATCCCAATAATTTCACACTAAAATTCTCATACTCTAATTTCTTAAAAAATTAGCCGAAGCCTTTAACTCAAAACTCCAAATACGTATTATTCAATAAACTCCAATTTTATTCCTTAAATTTCTTATAAATCTCTACTTATTATTTGTAGCTTCTTGAAGACATGAGTTTTTTGTAGATTCACTCTTAATTAAATAGCATATATCTTTATTTTTTTGTTTTCCTGCTAATGCAAGAATGCAAATTTCTACATTTTCTTCATCTTTGAGTACTTGGCAATAATCGGGAGTGAATAAATTTATATTATTGAAACCATCCATACAGCTCAAAAGCATTGACGTTGATTCCATATTTTTACACAAAATTGGGTCTTGGAGATACCAAATTATTCCAAGATCAGTTACTGTTTTTCTATCTGCTTTTTCCGCCATTTGTTTTAAGCTCTCTGCTGACTCCTTACTTTCTTGTATACTAGTATTAATACTCCATACCTTAATAAATATTTGAATCGCTACAACGATTAATGTGCTAATAAGAACTAATTTATTAATCGATTCTTTTTTAATTAGCTTCATTGTCAAATCAAGAAATAAAATCCCTAGAATAAAACTCAGAAGCATTGAGCTAAAAAATATAATTATTTCCGAGGATAAACCATAAGTCCAATATTCTGGATTAAGTCTTTGTTGAGTCGAAAAGCCTTCTATAATATTTGCTGCGGTTCTTGTACGAACAATCAATGAAAAAAATATTACTAAATCTGAAATAATAAGAACTATTGCAGAAATAATACGCATGTAATTTTTCATAATAACAATCCTATTTGATTATAAAACTATAATTTTTGAAATACAATTTATTTAAGCAAAAATAGAGGACAATTTTGGTGATCGTGTTTTCTGGCAGTACAATACTTTCTCCCATAATCAATCAATAAATATGTGAATTTAAACCAGTCTTTTTGCGGAATTATTTTCATCAGATCCTGTTCAATTTTATCCGGATCATCAAGATCCGTAAGACCGTATAATTTCGAAAGTCTTCTAACATGAGTATCTACAGCTATTCCCTCATAAATTCCAAAGGCATTCCCTAAAACCACATTGGCTGTTTTTCTTGCAACTCCTTTCAAAGTTAATAAATCAACCATTGAACCGGGAACTTTGCCGTTAAATTTTTTCTTAATAATTTTTGCCGTGGCTAAAATATTTTTTGCCTTATTATGGTAAAAACCTGTTGATCTTATATCTTGTTCAAATTCACTCACATTGGCGTTTACATAATCATCAAATGATCTGTGTTTTTTAAATAATTTTTCCGTTACTTTATTAACTTGAACATCAGTACACTGAGCAGACAATATAACCGCAACAAGCAGTTCCCAATAATTTGAATATTTGAGTACTATTTTTGTATCAGGAAAAAGTTCATTTAATTTAGAGAGAATTTTTCCAGCTAATTTTTTTCTTTCGACTAGACTTAGCATAAGTTAGATTAACGCAAACTTTTATGAAATTTTTAGGTGGCGCGAAAGAACCTCCTTCGCCTTCGGCTTCGGAAGGTCAAGAAGGGAATGCTTGCCCCCTCGTAGCTTTAGCGGAGTGGGGAATTTCGCGACAGAATCTAAAAATTTAGTTTAATTTTACATTAAAGCCTTTTCCTTCATGCTGGTAAATCCTTTTTCAGACACTATAACGTGATCAATTACCTCGATACCTAAAATTTCCCCGGCCTCAATCAATCTCTCAGTTAATTTTATATCCTCATCCGAAGGACTTGAATCTCCGGATGGGTGATTATGGGAAAGAATTATTTGTGCCGCACTAATTCTGACTGCCGGTTCAAACACCTCGCGCGGATGGATTAAACTTGCATTAAGAGTGCCAACCGATATTAATTCTTTTCTGACAATCTGATTCCTGACATCTAAATAAAAAATATAACAATATTCTTTTTTACCGCTTCTTACATCTTTCATTTCCTCCCATATCTCCTTAGGTAAAACAATAAATCTCGACTTTTTTCCTTTAAGTATGCGTTTTCCCAACTCTATAAAAGCAATAATCTGACAGGCTTTTGTTATTCCGATCCCCTTAAAATTTTTTAAATCCGTTAACTGAATCTCTGCAAATTTTTCTTCCGGAAATTTCCGCAACAAACTTCTTGCTACCTCGATTACATTCTTACCCTTTACTCCTTTACCCAAGATAATTGCCAATAATTCTGCATTATTTAATTTATTAGCTCCATACTTTATTAACTTCTCTCTAGGCCGATCTACTTTAGAAATATCCTTTATTTTCATACAAATAAATTGTACTTGAAATAGTCAAAAAATATGGTTATGCTTATGTTTATAAATATATGGCACAATCAAAAAAGAGTGCTGATCTTAGTCCGACAGTAGTACTTCTTGCGCTTTTTATCGGTTTGGGAGCTGTTGGTGTTGTTGTCACTAATAATGTAAGAACTAATCCAACACCTCCTCCAACAACCATTCAACCAACCTCAACTCTCAATGTTCCTGATACCGGTAATCCCGAAGACACTTCAATGAAACAGGGTACTTTTACTTTTGATCAACCCACTAAAATTCCTCAAACCCCAAGTATCTGCACAGGATCAAATCTGGTATATGATGATGAAGGTGCCAGTAACAAAAAATCTAATATTTTTGTTGCCCTTGACCCGCCAACAGGCCAAAGAGTGGGAGCAAACGGACAGATACGAGCCTGGGTAAATGATGAAGCCGGTGGAAGAGTACCAAGCTCGGTAGAAGTAGATAGCAATGGTAATGTAACCAGGCATAGTAACCCCGCAGTAGAAAAAGACTCACACGGCTATCCTTTTGAAGCTTCCATTTATCTAACCCGCATAACTGCTGCCAATCTAAACGGACCATTTGCAGGTGATAAGGAAAATGGCGGAACACCTGTTTTGGCAACTGCTGTCAAAGGAATGGCCCGGGGAGAACAGCAGGGTAGTTTCCGCACACTACCCGTTCACGATGATCCGTCAACTTATAGAATTGCCTCAAGAGTCGGTGAAGGTAACAAGGTGGCTGAATATATCTGGAATGTCGCCTCACTAAATTTATCTCCCGGCACATTCAGAGTCCAAGTTGCCCTGCATGACGGTGATAGTGATTTGGCAATTGAATGCACCACGATAGTTATTTAAATGCGTTTTCTCTCAAATAAAAAATTATTTGCCATTTCCCTCCTGATATTAATCTACCTGATAATGCAAAGTTATTTTGCTAAATCTAAATATAAGGCTGTCAGCTATAGTCCAAAACAATTACAAAATATTTTGAAACAAAAGGATAAATATGTTGTTATCGATGTGAGGAGTAAAAAAGAATATGACAAAGGACATATTCCTGGAGCCCTTCATGCAGACTACTATAACACTGAGGCTTTGAAAAAAGCTACAGGTGATAAGATCCCCATTGCTTATTGTGCCTTTTCCGCCATGCGTGGTCCGTACGCGGCCTATCAGCTATATCGGGCCGGATTTCAACCGGCAGTGTTGGAGGGAGGAATTACAGCCTGGGCAGAAGATATACAGGGACTGGATTCAGATGATCCCAAATCAAAAAGTATTTTTGGACATCCGAAAAATATTTTTCCGGTGAGGCAAAAAGGTGACTATCCGGTTAATGCCGGCAGTGTCGAAATTGATATTACTGCAAAAAGATTTGAATTTACACCCAATAAAATAGAACTGCGGCACGGACAAAAAGTCACTCTCAATCTTATCAGTTTGGATATAACTCATGGTTTTGCGCTGCCTGAATTTGGAATCGAAACAGAGCTTCTTCCGAACGAAAGTAAAAAAGTAACTTTTATTGCCGATCGAAAAGGAAATTTTCCCTTTGTTTGTAATGTTATATGCGGCAGTACCAGTAACCACGCCTCAATGGTGGGTGATATAATAGTAAAATGACCCGTTATTTATTAATAACTTTTATAGCTGTAATTTTTATCTTTCTCTATTACCTGACCCAACCCCCATTCGTAGTTAGTGATGACATGGCGTTTGAGAAAAACTATAAAAAAAGGGCAATAATCGACACAAAAGATGATTTTTTTACCTCATTTACACGATATAGCAAGGAGTCTAAAAGATTTCTCGACTCATTTGAAGATGCGGAACTTGTCGCGTTTCGTTGTAGTGACAATATCCTCCGTTCCATTCAAGGAGCTTATATTCTGAAAAATGCCAAGACAGAGCGGTTTTACAGAAGAACAATTAAAAATAACGATTTTATTGCTTTTATGAGGAATAAAGAAAAGACCTTTCCTCCGGGAAAAAAAATGCTCACATCAAGAGTCTGTGAAACAGAGAATAAAACAATATTGCTTTTTTACACACTCGGCAAATATGACAGCAGTAATTTAGACAACAATACGATACTCCAAACTATCCATGACTCAACTGAAAATGAAGCCATTGTACAGATAATTCCTGCGAATTTTGTTTTTGGTACCGGACTGCATAATATTAGCCGATCCCGGGCCAACCTGATCTGCGATGAACCTTTTCATATAGGTAAGAATGATTTACTTTACATACTCTGTACGGAAGAATTTCCAAAATCATCCGGCTATTATATCTCTGAAATTAATTTAAATACTGGAAGTTCAAGAATTTTGAAGAAGTGTTTAAACCTGCATGGAACAGAAATCAAAACCACCTGCGACTAGAGATTACATCTCACATCATCAATCAACCATTTACTGTTTATATTGCTGAGCAAAACCTTATAGGAAGCACCTCCTGTAACCGTATCGTTAAGAACAACAGACGCTTTCAGGTTAGATTGATCATAAACTGCGGATTGAACAGCTAAACTTTTAATGAGTCTTACTTCCACACAGGCTAATACCGGATCTCCGGTCAGATGATCATTTGTTAATACAAATCCATTAAGCGTCTCCAGGAAATAGTCAGATAGCAAAGGACTTCGTTTATAAGCTCCTGATCCTAATGGATTTTCAGTTGAGGTATACCATTCATAAAATCCTTTTGCTACCTCTTCCGGAGTTCCCTTATTCATTGCCAATGTTTCATCATTGTCAGTTAAATCCAATGTTTGTTCACCGGTATCAATTGCAGCAGGAGGTTGTTGTGTTTGTAAATTTGCCGGAACCTGTTGTTTTTTAGAATTTAAAGCTGTTACTAAAACAATAAGAACAATTAAAGCAAAAACCATCACACCTGCGACAATATTAAAAATTCTTTTATCCATAAATTTATTGCTTTAATATAAATATAAGATTTATCCCCCTTATTTGTCAACTCACATTTAAAAAACTACCGTTGTATTTGGCAGTGACAACCTAATCTTTTCTACATCCGCCGGATTAATTTCATTATCGGAAATATTTAATATTTTAAGATTTTTAAGCTGGTAGATTGGTTCAGGAATAGTGCTTAAGCCGGAGCCGTTTAAATAAAGCTCTTCCAGAGATTTAATTTCACTTAATTCCGCGGGCAAATCAACTCGAATTGTATCAGTTATAGCCATGACTTTTAAATTTCTTAATTTTGCTATCTCAGGCGGCATAACTACTTTTGCAAAATTATTATTCAAAGTCAGATTTTCCAGACTGTGCAAATCTCCTATTTCCTTAGGAATATTTTTAATATCGGCTTTATTCATGCTTAAAACTTTTAATGACTTAAGCTTTCCTATATCTGGCGGTAATGAAGTCTTAATAGAATGATGAAAATTAATTGAAGTAAGATTTTTTAAATTACCTATCTCCGCAGGTATTTCAGTATTTGGAGTTTTTCTGAAATATAGCGTTTGCACATTCCCCAAGTTTTCACTGGCAAGAGCTAACTTTGCAAAATCAGCATCCGTACTTATCTCAACATCACAAACTTGAGGATTTACAATTGCCTCATCTATTGAATATCTCCGGCCTTCCTGTAAACATTGACTAACCTCAGGAGTTTTTTTACCATAAAACTTTAAGCCATAAAAGGTCAAAAAAAATAGCTCAATCGTGATAAATAAAATAATTATTTTATTCAATTTATGAAGCGGTTCTCTAACTTTGGAAACTTTTTTTCTTTTCATTTAATTCATTATGTAAGAAAATTACAAAATAGTCAATACAAAGCCGCCATTGCTATTCCGCCATAGACGAAAGAAACAATCAATTTGTCATTCTGGCTTGTCCAGAATCTACAAATTGTTTATTAAAATTCTAATTGCTTTAGTATACTTTTAATATGTTTCCGAAAAACAGAATTTCATTCCTTCTTAAAAAACTCGTTATTATTCTATTTATCCCGTCAATTCTGCTAAATATTTTTTTGAGCTATAAAATTAGCTCACAAAATATTGCTAATAAAGTCAGAGTTATTGGAGTAATTGACGGCGACACGGTTGTTCTGGAAAACAAAACAAGATTAAGACTGCGTCATCTTGATTCTCCTGAGCTGGAAAATTGCGGCGGAGAAAATGCCAGACAACTTCTTACCTCACTGGTTGAAGGAAAATCAATAACAATCGAAGAACAGATCCCCGATCAAAACGGACGGGCAATGGCACTTATCTATGTTGACACCCTACTTGTCAATCAAAAGATGCTGGAGTCAGGCTGGTCGCACTACCATTCTGATCAAACTACAAAAACATCTGAACTTAAAAAAATAGCAAATGAAGCCAGATCAAAAAATCTTGGCATCTTCAGTCCGCTTTGCCTTCAGGAAACAAATCCCGATAATCCTGAATGTATAATCAAAGGCAATCTGGAAAATAAACGAAAATCAGGCCGCAGGCTTTACTACCTTCCCGGCTGCGCCCAATACAAATTCGTCAAAGTCGAAAAAGACTTAGGCGAACGCTGGTTTTGCACCGAAGAAGAAGCTTCCACCGCCGGCTACCTCAAACCCGCAACCTGCAAATAATAATTCTTTATATAACGTCATTCTGGCTTGTTTACCCCACGTAGCTTTAGCGTAGTGGGATCCAGAATCGTTGTCTTTTAATTTAATAATTAAAAGTTTTTTGTTTTTACTATTAAAATAGTATGAGAACCATCCAAAGAATATTTACCACATTATTTTCGTATAAGTTGAATATAGTACGTGGAAAAATATTGTAACTTTATTAATAAATGGAGTTTTAAATTATTTATTAGGGCATTCGATATAAACGCAACCTAAGGAAGAACAAGTAGAAGATGTGATACCGCCAAATTTATTTATAGTTGCAACTTCAAATTGGACTGGGTCAACATTATATGCACAATATGGTTGCAGAAGTTTGGCTAAATCATTTTCCGAACAGGATTCCTTTAACTCTCGCAGAGTGCTTGCATCTTCTTTATTTAACTTAGCATAACCTTTTCCCACATCTGGATCAAAATACGATGGCATATTGGCAGCACGATTACGAATCAAACACAGTCCGCCCGAAGCTGAAGGCAGGACTGGTTTTGAATTTAACCTTGTAATTATCAACTCAACACAGGTATTAAGATCTTTAGTACATATTTCTCCCTGAATATTTAAATATTTTCTTACGATTTTATCAGTACTCAGTATCTTTTGATTGAGGTAATTATTTTGATTATATAAAGTTGAATTATCTTGCGTAATAGATTTAATTTTTTGACTCTGAATATATAGACCGATTAAACATGTGACTATAAAACCAAAGAGAACGCTTATCAGTATTTTAATAAACAGTGGAAATGTTGAAGTTGATTTTCTTTCTTTCATATTTACGTTAATATAACATATTTACTTTCGTTTTTTTTCTGAGCGGAGTGCGTTGGACGATGTTGGAATTTTTTTTATTAATAATTCGCCGCCACTTTTAGTTTGTTAAGTTTTTTATTATATCGTTTAAAGGTCTTTTCTAAGGACGTTGTTAAATCCAGATTAAGCTGATTTCCAAGCTCTAAAAGCGTAAACAAAGCATCACCGAATTCTTCTTCTAAATCACTGTGATCGGCCATAGCTTTTTCGCCGGAACCCGTTTTTCTATCACCTTTATGAACCGTTAAAGCTTCACCTAATTCTCCAACCTCTTCAACTTAATGAACAAATTGCACATAGTTAGACCAATTAAAATTAAATTTTTTTGCTAATTCTTTCACTTCTTCCTGATAAGCTTTTAGTGTTTTCATATCGAATCAAATTATAGCAAAAGTTCCCGCGTCTCTTCTTCCCTGTCAATAAATGAAGCTAAAAATCAAGACGATAAAAACGAGATTTAAACTTACAAAAATTAACTTCTCATGCTCGATTCTATAATTACCTTTTTGCTTTAAACTGTTTTTTACTTTCCGGAATTCTCAAATAATTTTTTTAGAAACCACACTTCCGCCTCTCTCTGCAACCTTTTTATTTTTTACAAATGTATCCGGCTTCTCTTGTTGAGAAATTTCGGTTGTTACCTCCTCGCATAGATGAGATTATGCTAAAAATGCCTTCTGTGTTAGCACAATCTGTTTTACGCATTTTTCCAACAGGAGCTGGCAGTTTCAACCCGTGACAAAATGTCACGACTTCACTTCCTTCTTTTATAAGACGATTTTTTAAGACTTTCCAATAATTTCTAGAAAGCTGAAAATCTTTCTGTTCCGTCAAAACTCCAATAATATCGATTACCGAAAAATACCACGTTTCGGTTTTTTCATCGTAATGTCGACGAATTTTAAAATTTTCAAAGACTGCCAATGTGTTTTGGTTATCTTTCATATTTTTGTAAAACTTGGCGGTGAGGGCGAGATTTGTCCCGCACCAGAGCGGAGGGTACAGGATTTGAACCTGTGAGGGCAAAAAGCCCACGAGTTTTCGAGACTCGCGCCTTAAACCACTCGGCCAACCCTCCAACTCTGGCTTTAATTTTAACAGAAATAGCTTTTATCGAACCGACAAATTAAGAAGAAATAAAAATTTTTTGACAGTGGATGTTTGAGCGCGCCTCGAAGAGTACCATCTACGATTTGGTTTATTTTATACAAACTATAATTGGTTGCAAAATTTGAGAGGCAAGCGAGTTCACTCGAATAAAAATTTTATTTCGATTTAATCAGATTACAATGTAATAACGCTTTTTGGCACGTCAGCCAATTCTAATAGCTCTACTTCTGTGGTAGTAACTACAGTCTGATATTTCTTAACTAAATCAATAATCAATTTTTTATTTTTAATATCCAGCTCTGAAAAAACATCATCAAGAAGTAAGATAGGTTTAGTTTTAAAAATATCTTCATATAATCTTATTTCGTTGAACTTCAGCCAAAATATTGCCAACCTCTGCTCGCTTCTTGAGCCAAAATGATGGAGATTTTTAACCGTTTTATTTTTTAAACTTATCTCAAAATCATCTTTCTGCGGACCGATCACGGTTTTCCTATATCTCTTTTCCAAATCGAAATTATCCTCTAACCTTTTTTGATTAAACTCATTTTTGAGATAATTAATTGAAAATTCCTTACTGTCAATTCTGGCATTTTGATTGAGAAAATCAATATATTCCTGTCTCTTTTTTGTCAGATATCCGGCCTGCTTTTGTAAATAATCATTCCAATATGAAAGTTCGTTAAATAAGTCTTCGTTATCTTTATATCTTTCCAGTATTTTGTTTCTTTTCCGGAGGGCACTCTCATAATTTATGAGATTTTTTTTGTAATCCATATCAAAAGAGCTCAAAAGATGATTAAAATATTTTCTTCTTTTGTCCGGCGGGCCGGTCATTATTTCTATCTGCTCCGGTGAGAAAAGCACTACTTTTGCAGTTTCTCTCTGGTACTGGAAATTTCTTTTTCTTGTCTTATTTATGGAAAAAATTTTATCTACTCCTATTACTGTTCTTTTAATATTAATCTGGAATAAAAAATTACTGTCGCCGGAATTAAATGTACCCTGTATAACTGACTGATCCTGCTCAAACTTAATAAGTTCATCCTCCCGGCTTTCCCTGAATCCTTCACCTTGAGTAGTTAAGTAGATTGATTCAAGCAGATTGGTTTTTCCCCTGGCATTTTCTCCAATTATTATGGTCAAAAATGAATTAAAGCTAAAACTCTCATCAGCAAAATTACGGAAGTTTCTTACAATGATTTGTTTTAAAAGCATAAAAGTAATACTGATTTACAGATCTTATTCGGATGATGCATATATCCGGATTTTACGGATTTATCCGCATATCCGTAGATCCGCATAAAAATCCGCGGCATCCGTATTATATTATGTTACAATAAGTTTTATGAATCAGCGTAAAAAACCTGCCTATAAAAGAGTCCTGCTCAAACTTTCAGGTGAAGTATTCGGCAAAGAAAAACAGGGATTGGATTTTGACGCTGTTAATAAAGTAGCTTCTGTAATTAAAAATGTCCACACAAAAACAGGCGTTGAGATTGCGGTGGTTGTCGGAGCCGGCAATCTTTTTAGAGGAAGATATATCGAGGGCACGGGAGTCGATCACGTTGTAGCCGACCAGATAGGAATGCTTGGAACCATAATGAATGCTATGGCACTCCAGGAAGAGATGGAAAGATTGGGTAATAAAACCAGGGTTATGTCGTCAATCGATATTCCTACTGTCTGCGAACAGTTTATCAGGAGAAGAGCCTTAAGACACATGGAAAAGGGCAGAATTGTAATCTTAGCCGGCGGAACCGGCAATCCTTATTTCACTACTGATTCTGCAGCTGCATTACGCGCTATCGAGCTTAAATGCGATATTATTTTAAAAGCCTCCAATGTCGACGGTGTATATGATAAAGATCCCAATAAATATCCGGATGCCAAAAAACTGGATAATGTTAATTACCAGACAGCCTTAGAAAAAAAACTAAAAATTATGGATAATACTGCCTTTGCACTTTGCCAGAGCAGAAAAATGCCGATTCTGGTTTTCAACTTCAATCAGAAAGAAAATCTCGAAAGAATAATTAATGGAGAACCGATTGGTACACTCGTATCAGATAATTCCTCCTCCTAAGCCGAATATTCCGCTTATCGTTCTTACGACAATATAAGAAAGTAAAAGTAAAACTAATCCGATTATTCCGGTGGTAAACTTAGCCTGAGCTGATTTTATTTTATCAGGCGCTCCCTGCGACATTATGTAATCATAACCGCCCCAGATAAATACAAAAAGCAGAATTACCGCAGCAAGAGGTATTAAAAACGTCACCACTCTGTTTACCAAATCCGCAAGGTTATTAATCTTGCCGGGGCCGCTCGTCGGCAAAGGTCCCACGACACACTGGGTACCGATACAGATTTTTTGCGCTAAATAACTATGCATGAGCTGCAGAAAAACTTGGAGGATCTTCTTGACTCTTTCCATTCGAACTCAAATTATTATCTTGCTGATCTGTTTTATCATTTTCCACTGGATCTTCCTTTGCTTGAGAAATAGGTTTTTTTGTTTCGAATGGTTCAATTTTAGGAGGCTCGATAACCTGTTGCACTTTGGTTGAAGCACACTTACTGCATATGGCAGTTGAGTTTTCCTTTACCAAAGTCATGAAGTGATTACCGCAGGCTTCACAGAGGAAATTCTTCATTGGATTTTTTTTCGCCTCTTCTGCCGACATCATCTCTACACTTTCTATATTAAAGATAAAGGCTTCTCCGTCGAAATCAATTTGGATTTGGTTGCCGGCGCTTACTTTTTTCTCGATTATCAGCGTCGAAATCGGATTTTCAATCAGTTTTTGAATTGCCCTCCGCAAAGGTCTGGCTCCAAAGATCGGATCAAAACCTTCCCTGACTATTTCTTTTACTGCGGCTTCGGTATAAATCAGTCCCATATCCTGGTCCTCAAGCAGTTTTCCTAAACTCTTAAGTTGCAGTCGTACTATCTTCATCATATGAACGAACTTCAGGGGTTCGAAGATTATTACTTCGTCAAACCGGTTAAGAAGCTCGGGTCGGAAAAATTTCCGCAATTCTCCGGTAACTCTGTCTTTTATCAAATCGTATTTCTTTTTGTCTATTTCTTCATCTACTTTTCTTTTTTCTTCCAGTTCTTTCTCCAGAGGAAAGTCTTTACCGAAATAATCATGTAAGGAAAGCGTATTCCATTTACTCTTAGCGCTGTTCCTAAACCAGACGGTTTCACCAACCACAATTATCTCTTTTCCGATCGGTGAAAAAGTATGAATGTCCCAATAAGCAGTTGGGAATGTTTTTGTTACCGATTCAGATTCCTTTTTCTCTGGTTTTGCGCTGGTTGTCTGAATATTATTATCTCTCTTTATTTTTTCTTCCTTGTCCTCCGACTTGTCCCCCGAAGATTTATCGGAGGGGGAAGCTTTAGCGAAAGAGGATTCAAATTCACTGCCGGCAAAATAGTCCTTCAAGTGTCCGGTCTGCCAGTCGTTCAATCCGGCCTTTCTTAACCAGTATCTGTCTTTATAACTTACTATTTCCTTTTCATCAGGTGAAAATGCATGGGTTTTTAATTTGGCTGTCGGCAATTGTTCATCCGGAGCATCAGGAATTGCATTCACCACAACTCCTTCTTTAAAGTACTCAATCAAGGAATTGGTCTTCCAGGATTTTGCCGTTGTTGTGGGTCTGATGAATATTTGCCCCCCTTTGGTAATTACCTCTTCCCCTTTCGGAGAAATTGCATGCGTAGTAAAACCTTGGATTGGAAAATCTGTCCTCTCCTTGCCCGGAGCTGCTTCTATAACAGGAGGTTTTCCCTCTGTAGCTTCAGCAGAAGCGGGCTTTTCTATTTCCTGTCCGGCAAAATAATCGAGAAGCACACCGTCTTCCCATGATATTGTACTAGGATTTTGCTCTTTAATTTCCTTTTTATCCTCGATTAAATTGTCTGTTAAATCCGCTGAAGATCTTTGAAAATACTTTGATCCGATTGTCAGGATTTCCCTACCACTTGGAGAAAAGGTGTAGCTTGATAAATACGGCGGTTCTTCAATCTCAGCTTTATCGCTTTTGATCATCTCATCCTGTATCATCTTTGTCCCAATATTTGATGTGCAGATTACAACAGTGTTTTTAAATGAGATAACGTGTCCTTTATTGTCTGTCAATCTACCATCATCCAGAATCTGCAGTAGTATATTAAATATATCGGGATGGGCTTTTTCCACTTCGTCGAATAGGACTACCGAATATGGTTTTCTCCGGACAACCTCTGTCAATTTTCCGCCTTCTTCATAACCGACATATCCTGGCGGTGCTCCTAATAGTTTGGCTACCTCGTGTCTTTCCATGTATTCTGTCATGTCGAAACGGATCATAGCTTCTTCCTGACCGAACAAAACTTCCGCCAAAGTTTTTGCCAGTTCGGTTTTCCCGACACCTGTCGGACCGAGAAATACAAAGCTGCCGATCGGTCTCTGAGTCGATTTAAGACCGGCCCTACCTCTTCTGACTGCCCCGGAAACCGCGGTTACCGCGATGTTCTGACCAATTAACCTTTCATGCATGATTTTCTCCAGTTGTGTCAGTTTTCCCAGTTCCGAATCGGATATTTTTGAAATAGGTATACCTGTCCAGCGGGAAACAATATCTTTGATTATGTCCGGGCTGATGGCAGATGTAGTCTGGGCCTTTTTCATGGCAAATTCATCTCTTTTTTCTTTCAAGCCGGATTCTATATCTGCGACCTTGGACCGTAATATTCTTACTTTTACTCTGTCTCCTTTTTTTTCGGCTTCCTGCACTTCCTGGTTAAGTTCAGAAACCCTGGTATCCAGCGATTTAATTTCTTCAGGTAATGATATCAAAGGCAGACGGACGGCTGACGCAGCTTCATCAATAAGATCAACTGCTTTATCAGGCAAAAATCTGTCCCCTACATATCTTTTTGAAAGTTTAACAGCCGCTTCAATTGCATCGTCAGGAATTTTAACCCTGTGAAAAGCTTCATATTTATCTTTAATCGCTTTAACCATCTTTATTGCCTGCTCAATGGATGGTTCCGGAACCAATATGGGCTGGAATCTTCTCTCGAGCGCCGGATCCTTTTCTATATATTTTCTGTACTCGGTAAGGGTTGTTGCCCCAATAAGCTGGAGTTCTCCGCGGGCTAAAGCCGGTTTAAGAAAGTTTGAGACATCCATGGCATTTTCACCCGATGAACCCGCCCCGACTATATTATGAATTTCATCAATAAAAAGTATTATCTGCCCTTTACTAGCCTGTACCTGCTCGATCAGTTCCTTCATTCTCTCTTCAAATTCTCCCCGGTGTGAAGCGCCGGCAATAATACTCATCAGATCAAGTTGCAATATTCTTTTATTAAGCAGCGGTTCCGGAACATTTTTTGTTACTATCTTCTGAGCCAAACCTTCAACAATAGCAGTCTTTCCGACTCCAGCCTCGCCCACAAGGGCGGGATTATTTTTAGTTCTGCGCGACAGAATATGAATTACCCGCTCAATAACCGGCGATCTTTCAACCACTGCATCGAGCAGTCCCTGCGAAGCTTTTGCTGTTAAATCAATCGTATATTGGTCAACTATATTTTTTTTGGCTTCTTTATCTTTTCCTTCCGGATCAAGACCCTCTTTTTTTCCGATGATTTTTTTATTAAGTTCCTGTTTTTTTAACCCCAGTTTAGATAAAATCTTGGCCCCGGCTCCTTCTCCTTCATCAACTAATGCCAAAAGAATGTGCTCCGGAGAAATAAATTCATAGCGGAGTTTTCTTGCCACAACTAAGGAAGTTCCAAGTATCCGTTTGATCCTCGGTGAAAGCTGGGGAATTTTTGCATTTGCGCCTTTTTTATAGATTTTTTGTAGTTCTTCCTCAATCAGTTGAGGATGAATTTTAAACTCAATGAATAAATTGTATATTTCGCTGTCCGCTAAAAGTCCATGCAAAAGGTGCTCACTATCAACCATATCAGCCTTTAATTCTTTGGCTTTGTTCTGGGCAGATAAAAATACTCTGTTTGATCTTTGAGTAAGATGGGTCATCAAATCAATCTCTTCCCGCTTTTTTTCTTCCTGGGTTTTTACTTGCGGTGTTGTCGAATGGGTAGCGGCCGGTTGCGATTGAACAGGTGACGGAGGATTTTTAACCGTAGTTGTTTGTTGAGTTACTGTATGAGATGGTGCCGGAGATTCAATACCGTTGTATGTTTGCGGAACAGCCTGTTGAGTAGTTTTTGTCGTTTCAACGACCTGAGTAGTTGAGCTTGTTTGAGCTGCCGGATCATTTGCTCCTACCGGAGTTTGCAGTGCGCTTGCATTTTCCTTAGGTTTTTTAATAAAATCAAAAAAGGCCATATTCTAGATTATGAATAAAATTCTACCGAAAGTCAACCAATTATGTAGGAGTCTTTTCGCTACGTCTCCTGATCTTTGTTAAAAAGTCTTCCGGTTTGACAATTTTTGTTTTTTTCCATTTTTTATTTAGCAAATCCAGCAAATCCTTATCTCTGGTTATAATAAATTCAGCTTTACTAGTCTCAGCTAACTCTAGGATAAAATTATCTTGTTTGTCTCTACAGACCGATATTTTTATCCTCGGTTCATACAATATTGCTTTATTCTCTAAAAGAAATAAAAGTTTGTCAGATGCCTCTTTAGATGCTCCAAGTTCTTTGAACTTTCTCAAAACTTCTTTTTTTAATTCCTGAGAAATAAACAGACTAAGTTTTTCTTCCACAATTTGATCAATAATTTTTCGAGAAAAACCTTTAAATAAAAAAGCAGACAACAGAATATTGGTATCAAGAATAATATTATACATTTTCCAGAAGCTTATAAAAATCTTCCTCCGTTAATTTTTCTTTTTTTATACCGCGTTTTGCCAAAAACTTATCGCTTAACTTCACGCCTTCTTGCTTTAATAATTCATACGCTCTTCTGACTTCTTTATCCACCTCTTTCTTTCTGCTCAATACGTCCCTAAAATAGACTTCCGATAAAAGCACCTTGACGATCTCAGCTTCTGACAATAATCTGTACTTCATCTGAAGATAAGCAAATACTTTGTCCAATTCCGGAGTTCTGGTAATTCTAATTTGTTGCATATACTACCTATATTAAGGTATTAACTACCTTTTGTCAAGCCTAAATTTAGGTTCTGACGCAGTTAAGCAATAGCATTCAATAACTCTTTTGGAGAAACTATTATTATTTTAGAAATTTTTATTTTTATCAAAGGATTATTCAGATGCTTTTTATCCAAAGTAACAAGGTAGCTGCATCCGGTCAAAATTGCTCCGGCTAGGACATGCCTATCTTTTTCGTTAACTATTTCTGCATAAGTTTTAGTTTCGCTCTGCTTAATTTTTTCCCTGACAATAAAATTGCTGTCTTTTATGAATTGTTTAGGACTAGCTTTTCGATCTCTAAACTTATTTATATTGTCTTCCACTTCTTCTATTACAGTTTGAGTTGTAATACCAACAATATCCCTCAATTTAACAAAGTCCGTTAATTTTCTCGAGCTTCCGCTTTCCGAATAAATAGCAGAAAAAATAACCGAAGCATCAAAAAAAACCTTAATCATTTGGCTAAGGGCTCGTCAATAAATAACTTTATAGTTATTTATTGATACGGCCCTTTGTGCCGCGTATTCAACTTTAATAATAGTTAAATTATTATTTTACGCGGCCTAACTTTTCTAATTTCTTATCAATTTTGAGAGCTAACTTTTTAGGAAGCACATCATCCTTCAGAAATTTATTCAATTCTGCCTGCGAATATACTCTATAAGGAGTAGTTTTTTCAGTCTGTTCGAAAATTATCTTATTTGCAATTTTCTTGGCTTTTATCAACTCACCCTCTTCAAATCCTAGCTCTTCCCGCCAGGCTTTTGGAATTGTCACCATACCCTTTGTCAAAACTCGCAGCCACTCTTCTTGTGTTTGGCTAATTTGTTGGGTCATCTTTATTTAGTTTAACTATCTAAGGGCTCGTTCGTTAATAACATTAAATGCTATTAACGATTACGGCCCTTTGTACCGCATCTATAGATGCGGCCTAACTTCTTACATTGTAAACTTTCCAACTATATTTGTCAAGTTCCGCTTGCTTTTGTAACTATTCACAGTTCTTAACAAAGATTATAATCAATTGTCATTGCGAGCGGTGAGTTTTGGAGCGAAGCAATCTCATTAATGGGATTGCTTCGTCGTCGTTCCTCCTCCTCGCAATGACATAGTCTGGTATAGTTTTTTCAAGAAGCGTGAACTCTTACTTGCTTTTATAAGAGTTCACTCTACTTGAGACAGAAATGTCATTCTGGTCCCTAAAGGGATTGTAACTTGTCCAGAATCGTTGTTAGATTCTGGAGTCGCTCCAAAACTCATCGCTCCCTAGAATGACGTAATGATATAGTCTGTTCTAAATTTGTCAAGACTTGTGAATAGTTACTAATTTTATGATAAATTAAAACATGAAAAAAACTCCAAAAATATACAAAGAAAAACAAATAATTAAAATCATGCTATAATATCGATATGAGAAAAATAAAGCTTTTTAATTATATTACGGTTAATTCTAAAATTCGTTTTGGCAAACCAATTATAGAGGGAACACGAGTCCCAGTTGATTTAATTGTAGGTAAAATAGCTGGCGGAATGAATGTTGATGATGTTATGAAAGAATACGATCTTACTAAAAAAAAGGTGCTGGCCACCCTTCAATATACTGCAAAAATTATTTTCGGAAGAAAGAGTTGCCGTTATATGAACGCTGTTATCGATGAAAATCTACCTCGTTTTTGAATATCTTCTGACTTAATAATAAAAATATATATTTTGTCCACTTAATATGAATACTGATTTATCGGCGGGGATGCGTTTTTTTAAATTATTTTTTTTCTCACAAAATTTAAAAATTCCCTAAAAATTTCTTGCAGCGAAAAATTTCTTCTTAATCTAAAAGGAGATCCTTTAACTTTATCATCGGTTTTATCGTGGAAGTGCAAAGGAAATGATTCTACTTTTTTCCATTTTCTATCAGGTGTATTGTCAACTCTATAAATACTTCCGTCTACATGATTTCTCTCCCAATGGATAGAAAATCTTTGTGTTTTGAGTTTAATGGTAAAATAAAAATCGATAAAGCTTTTATCTTTGAGATAAATCCGTAACTTGATATCGAGATTATGAGTAGAAAGGACTATGTCCGAAAACTCAACTTCGGCAATCCGAGCAAATTTTGAAAACTTTTCCATATAGACTTTGGGGCGATCTCTAACTTTTTTAATTCTATCTCTAACTTTTCTTTCTCACCAAATAGATAGTCGAGTAAATAGATATCCTCTCCTACTTCTTTCTCACTAAGTTTTCCTTTTTCAAACAAAAGATCAAAATCATCGATTGTTTTTACCCCATGTTTGGAAGTGATGCGAAAAATTTCGCTTTCTATCAATCGAAATTTCTCAATTAGAATAATTGTTCTGCTTTTATCATCTATAGTCATAGATAAAAGTATACACCTGTTTGACTTTATTTGCAAAACTCACAGTTCCACTTGCTTTTTGTTGTGTTTTTTTAATACCACTGCGCTATC
>MGAF01000015.1 GCA_001789635.1 Candidatus Roizmanbacteria bacterium RIFCSPLOWO2_01_FULL_35_13
ATTATCAGTTAAAGTTGCACTTAATGGTTGAATGTAGGTCAAATTCGAGGGATAAAAAAAACTACCTAACTGCTATTTTTCTTATTATAGTAATTTCTTTTATATTGAGGGTTTTCGATTTAGTGAATAATCCTCCCGGATTTTTTGCAGATGAAGCGGCAATAGGTTATAACGCATATAAAATTTTAAAAACCGGCGGTGACGAATACGGCGTTCCGTTCCCCATTTTTTTTAGATCGTTAGGAGATTACAGATTGCCTATTCCGATATATGCCAATATTCCCATGATCGCCCTTTTTGGTTTAAATGAGTTCAGCGTCCGCTTGACAGTCGTGTTGTTTGGTTTGATAAGCATTCTATTTACCATTCTTTTAACGACGGAGATATGGGGAAAAAATACTGGTTTATTGGCAGGATTATTGTTAAGTATATCTCCATGGCACATTCACATGAGCCGCTGGGGTTCGGAATATATTTATTTTCCCGCACTGTTTAGTATTGCGCTCTTTTTTTATGTAAAAAGTTTTCACAAAAAATCAAACTTGATTACGTCCTGCTTTTTTTTTGGATTAGGCATGTATACGTATTATTCAACTCTTATTGTTACGCCTATTCTACTTTTTTTCTGTCTTATTTTTTGGTTGATTAAAAAAAAATTAGCAGGTTGGAAGTATGCAGTTTTGGGTCTTAGCGTCTTCATTTTACTTTGTCTTCCAATATATTTTGGATATAAAAGTGGAGTGCTATTAACCAGATGGGAGAGTATTAGCAAGAACGTTTCCTTAAGCTTAAAGGAAAAAATTAGACAAACAAGTAATCATTATTTAGATCATTTTTCCTTAGACTTTCTTTTTTTGAAGGGGGACATAGATTTTAAGGATCAATTCGTTTCGCGCCATTCGGTCAGGGGTTTTGGAGAATTATATCTTTATCAACTTCCTTTATTAATATTAGGCCTGTATTTATGTTATATTAAGAGAAGGGATTTAAGAATCGTCCCAATACTTATCCTTTTATTACTTTATCCTGTTGGAAGTGCTATAACCAATGACGGTCCTCAAGCTACGAGAGCGATAATCGGCGTTATCCCATTTTCAATAATATCAGCTGTAGGTTTAAATAAAATACTGGAATTCAGGCACGGAATTAAAAAATCTTTCCTACGTACCGGAATATTTATTTTCATTACGGTTATGATAAGTTTATCACTGGTTAAATATGGCTTCTCTTTTTATGTTAAGTATCCCCTATACTCGGCAGATTTTTGGGGTTGGCAATACGGACCAAAAGAAATAGTTAATTATTTTTTAAAAGAACGAAATAATTATGACGAACTGTATATGACCGGAAATTTTAACGCACCGTATATTTTTCTCAAGTTTTACGACCCTGAAGGTAGATGTAAAAATTGTTTCCTCGGTGGTATTAATAATTATTCCGAGGATAAAAAACAGCTGTTTGCCCTGGCCGTAGCGGAGTTGGAAGAAGCAAAGAAAAGATACCCTCAACCCAAGTTAACAATCTTTAAAACAATTTATTATCCTGACCACAAACCGGCTTTTTATATAGGCACATTCACTTGGTATTAACAACACGATCAGTAAGTTTAAAAATTTGAAGAATTTCTCCTCCCTCAACCTTTAAGCTGTAGATTGGTTTTCTTTTTGGATATAAATAGTCATCGTCAGGATCCCAGTCTTTTAGCATTCCGCGGATGAGGTTTACTTTATAATCCGGATTTTGGTCGGTCAGTACAAACCGATCACCATCGACAGGAAAATGGTGGGTAAAGGGAAGAGTAAGCCAGATACGTGAACCGGACGGTAAGTTACTATTAATCCATTCGGCAGCTTCTTTTAAAGACTGACCCCAATAATCCAAATCAAACCTTTCTTTAGCTCCTTTTACACCGCCGGTTAACTGATTGAAAAAAACTATCTGGTAAGGATGAATTCGTATATCAGTTAATAATATTTGCAGATAGCCAACTACTATAATTAAAATGTATAAAAAAAACAGATAGCCTCCCTTTTTTCCGAATTTCCTTAGAAATAATCCGAGTTTCCAGATGGTGAATCCTATCAGGATTGAAAGCGGAGGAAGCACCGTTAAAAAATGTCTGATTCCGTCATACGTCGGAGCCTTTGAAATAACTTGAGTAACCGGAGGGAAAATTAACCAGAGAAGCAAAAATAATAGGGGAGACTTATGCTCAGTTTTTTTAACAATCAAATAGGCAGAGATAAATATTCCAAGCAAAATTAAAAACAGATAAAAAATCGGAGTAGTTACGCCGAACATAACTATTGGATAGTGCCAGGGAACTTCGTGTCCCCGGTAAAACTGCCCCAGATAAAGTATATATTCATCCCAGACGTGGTTTTTAAAAGTAAAGTATGTTTCAGCAAATCTCTGAAGAGTATTATATTGATAATAAGGCCAAAAAATCAATATTGTTAATAATGCAGTAATAAGGCTCAGACTACTAAAAACAATGAGCCGGGGGAGACCTTTAATGAACCCACCTTTAAGTAAATGCCAGGTCACAATAATCGGAATTATAATAAGTGCATTGATTTTTATACTGTAGGTTAAACCAAGAAATATTCCGCCTAAAAAATAATAGATAACCTTTTTTCTTGCCTCTCCCAGATAGTAGAGCAATAGAGTTAGTGAAAAAAAAGCCATTAAAGGAGTATCCTTTAAATTATTTTGCGAATCTCCGATAAATCTTGGCAGTAATACCAAACTTATAGCCGATATTAGTGCAGGAATTAGTCCCCAGTTTAAATAGGCAAAGACAAAGACTACCCATAGCGTAATGGTTGAGATAATTATTACAGGAAAATGATAGCTGGCGACAGGATTTTTAATAATTTGAGTTTTTTTATTTAAAAAATCGTTTGAAGCTACTACTATAACATCGAAGAATGGTCCATAATTTCTTTGCAGAGGTATAAACCTTTCCTCTAATCCTTTTACTCCTTTTTTAGTCCAGTTGTTGTAATAGAATTCACCTATATGCTGATCAAATTTTTCATCTGTTGTTTCCCCATAGTCATTAATTGTATAGATACTGACAAAGAAAAATAAAACAGGTACAAGCAGGGAGTAAAGAAAAATCGTGAAATTTATTTTATTTAATTTAGCCATATCTATTAAATTTATTATTTATATATATTCTCATTAAATCAATAAAGGAAAAAAAAATATCATAGGACAGTTTTACTTTAGTACCCTTATCGTTTTTCCAGAATATACCTATTTCTTTTATTTTTAAACCAAGAACTGTAGCTATTTTTAAGATTTCCGAGTCATATCCCCAGCGGTTGATGGTCATTTTATCTGCAATAATCTTTGCACTTTTTCTTTTAAAAAGTTTAAATCCGCAGGTAAAGTCGTTGATGTTTACGGCGAGTATTACTTTAGACATGTAGGAAAAAGATTTGCCTAAAAACTCCCTCATCGGCGGCTGAGGCAGAACCACGACAGAATCACCCTGTTTTCTGGATCCGATAACCAGATCATAATTTTTAATGTATTTTTTAAGCCGTTCCAGTTCTTCTATTGGAGTAGATAAATCCGCGTCACAGATTAATATCAATTCTTTTGTAGAATGCATTAGTCCCTGTTTTATGGCAAATCCTTTGCCTTTGTTCATTTTATAAGTTATTATTTTTGCTTTAATTAACTTGTTGTTACTGATATTTTTAACTAATGAATTTAAAATTGATAAGGTTTGATCTCGGGATCCGTCATTGATAAAAACCAACTCCGTATCATAATTATTATTTTTAATATAGAGTACAATTTGTTCGAAGGATTTTTTAATCCGGCTTTCTTCGTTAAAACAAGGGATGACGATACTTAATTCCATAGACTTTGAGGTAAATAAAAATATAGATTCTGAGAATCGATCGACAATTTTTTTTCCTTATCTGAAGAATCCAATGTACCTATACGTAAAAACTCCGCTCCAGGACCGTTGTAGAACTTAATTTTTAGAAAGTGTGTTCCGCTTTCAAGATCAGTTTCAGCTATATGTTTTCCGTCCTGATCGGCTTGGAGAATAATTGTGTCGTCAATAGCAATTTCCGAGGTGTCGTCTGACTCCAAAAAAAAGCGGACTTTTTTAGCTTTATCCAAATCAAAATAAGTAGACCACTGAATTGAAGTGTTTTCTCCGAAACAGTCTGTAAGATCAACAGAAGTGACAAATTTATAAGGAGCTAAGTTTACATTAGGATTATTCCACTGTGAACATTCCATTTTGAACAAAGGAATTTTATCCGCAAGTTCGGAATTTCTTGAGTTGATGGTTATATAAGTCAACTGTGAAGAAAAGTTATTTTGTTTATTAACCTTATTTTTATAAAAATAAGATATTATGGCAGTCAAATCTCTTGACCGGCCAACAAGTATAACAAGAGTATTGTCACTAATTTCATTTTTTATTAACATGTTGATAAGCTCTTCGGGATCAATTCTTGTCCCAGGCAGCATATTGTGCAGTTTATTGTTTGTCATCTTCAACCAGGGGATAACTGTGATGATATTCCGATCAGAGTAGTTTTGAACTAAATCTTTTTTTAATTTATAGATATCTTTTTGATAAAAGTTTGGTTTAAGTTCTAAAACATCTCCGGTAGAGGAATAAAATATATATTTATCCGGAAATTTAGTAATAAGCTTGTAGTCGTAATTTTCATTTTGGGACAAGGCGTAGACTATATTGCCATCAAAAGTAAGATTGTTTTCCGTAGTATAAGGAGCCAAAAATTTGTCATTAGTAAAAAAAACTATAGCCTGGGAAATACCTTTTTTTTTGATCGCGTCCCTTACTCCGGTGAGAGGATAACCGAAATCATTATTATAATTTTGATATTCCGTATTGAATCTATAGGGAAGATTGGTTGAGATTATATAAAAAAAGCCGATAGCGGTAATTGAAACAAAAAAAAACTTTAATAATTTTTGTCTTTCGATAAATTTGTAGATTATAGATAATCCATAAGAAGCAAGGAGGAAAAACAAAAAGGAAATGTCGTAAATCATTCTTGGTTCCCATTTCCAGCCATACCAATGCAGGAAACTGTGACTCACCAAATAAAAGAAGAAGGAAGCATAACCTGCCATTAGCCACTTTTTTTTCGGATCCCTGGCAATGAATAAGAGCGGGATAAAGAAAAAGACAGCGTTTAATATATAACCAAAACTATGAATTCTGTTTTGAAATTCGTTAGCATTTCTGTACAGATTTGTTAATCTTTCGCTCCAGCTAGTGTGAAGTCTAGTAGACAGAGTTTTTCCCACTTCCGGTCCTTTAATCAAATAGGGGAATGCTAATGTGCCATTTATAATATATGTATATATAAATACAAATGAAGCAATCAAAGAAAATATAACAAGTGAACCGATAAAATATTTAAAGTGAACTCTTCTTATTTCACGTGAGAATAAGATAAATGTTAAAGGAATGACTGAAGCCAAAACTGCGCTTAACGGTCTTATGAGAAAAGCGGCACCTAGTGAAGCTGCAGACAAAAGTAGGAATTTTTGTTTTTTTTCTTTTATAAATTCAACTAAGTAAAGATAAAAAAGCGAAATAAAGAGAAGTGATGGCGCGTGAGCCATGTAAGAACTTGCTAAAGATAAAAAGTAGTGTGAAGTCATAATGATCATTACATGAACCATTGCCCAGCTTCGGCTATTGAATAATTTTTTAGCTAAAGTGTATTGGATTAATAAAATTAACCCCCCGACTAGAGGAACCGTAATCCACTTTATTCCAAGAATTTGTCCAATCATGAGGATAAGGCTGTTTCCGGGCGGATGAAAATTCCACAATTTACCGTCCATCCCAAAAATATCCATCCAACCTACCCGAAAAAATTCCGGATAGCTTGGCTCATTGACAAAAATTTTACCCGAGGCAAATATTTTTGCCTGGATTAGATAGTTCATTTCATCACCGAAGCCAGGCATGAATTTGAAGAATCGAAAAAACACAAATCCAATAAGTATAACGCCGAAAAAGAAAATGATAATAGAGACGTTAAGATCAATTTTAGTTTGATCACCGCGTACTAAAGCGGATTTTTTATGCAGCCAGTCTGATGGAAAAATTGAATATAGCGAAAAAGCCAATATTACTGCGAGGATTAAGGAAGATCCCCAAGGATATAAGATTAACTTGATCCAGGGCGGACGTATGATAAAGCTATTTAATTTGTTGCTTTCATCCCAGACTTCGAGACTAGAGTCCGGAATATTGATCTCTAACCTGCGCGTAAGATTAACGCCCTTTATGGATAGAGAAGCTCTAAATGGATTAAAATGGATATAGTTTTGAGTACTATTTATTGATTGTATGAAGTTAATTTGGTTATTTTCCTTTTGCGACATAAGCCTTTTGCTTAACTGAGAAAAATTTAAGAAAAAATTCGTATCGAGGATCAGATATTGAGAGGTTGAAAATCTTTCCTCAGCATTGAAACCTATTTTTATGTAATTTTGCCGATCAATTGGAGTACTAATCGAATGGCCGAGTATTTTAATAATTAAATTTTTTTCCGTAAGTGTAATTTTGTAGTCTACGGAATTATTAAGCAATGTAAATATAAATAAAAAGAGCAAACTGACCAAAGTCAATATTTTTATTTTAATTTTGAAAATAGGGAATGATAGCATTTTAATTTTTTTTAAAAATAAATATCTTTGGATGATCGTAGACTGTAAATGATTCGTCAGCAGACTGATCGGAAATTTGAAATTTGAAATTTAATATTTGCAGTTGGGGATTTGATTCGAATATGGCCACTTTTTTAAAACCCAGTTGTTCATTGAATAACTTTTGGTAATATTCCGCGGTTTTAGGATAACAGGATTTGTATTTTTTACAGTCAGAAAGTTTTTGCAGGGGGATATAGAGGCGGTTTGAGGCAATAATGAGGTAGTCTGCTTTGCTAAGTATTTCATTCTGTTTGATCCATTTAGATTCTTCATCGGGTTGATCATATAAGGTCAACTCAACGTGAGTATAATTTTCACCACCGGTAAGAGGTAATCCATCGTCCCAGTGCTCTAAAGCAATAGTTGATCCTTTTGGGATATTTTGATTTATCCATTCTGTGGCGGCTATGCGGGTATGTTTTTGTGAATAAATATTGACAAA
The DNA here is from genome assembly GCA_001789635.1 of Candidatus Roizmanbacteria bacterium RIFCSPLOWO2_01_FULL_35_13. Lineage (GTDB taxonomy): Bacteria > Patescibacteriota > Microgenomatia > UBA1406 > GWC2-37-13 > 2-01-FULL-40-13. The sequence continues at coordinate 7,175 of MGAF01000015.1, forward strand.
CATAAGTGTCCAAATTACAGTCAGTGTCATTCCCACGAAAGTGGGAATCCAGGGGACTATAGCCTGCTTCCGCAGGAATGACATTTGCCCAATTTGATAAAGGCCAAACCCTGCCATTATAGTTAAAAAAGGATAAATCGGTAACATATAGCGCATAAATTTTACGGCTGACCGTCCCACTACCAGAAAGTAAAAAAGATAAAAGAGCAAAAAAATAATTTGATATTGGTTATTGGATATTTGATATTTGTTTGGAAATTGGAAATTGGAAATTGGAAATTTTATTTTAAAACTATCCTTGCCAATAAGATTTTTTAGTAAATATATCAAACCGACAATGCTTAAAATAGAGACAAAGGGTCCCAGGCCCCAAAAGAAAATATTCTTAAGATAGTAAAGATAGGGCAGTGTGTCAACATATTGAAGAGTAAAAGGAAAGATATAGGGATCAGAATTCATCTTTATCTGTTCTTTAATATCGGAAAAAAAACGCTCCCGTGTTAAAAAAGCATAAGGCATGAATAGAAAGTTAAAAATTAAAAGTGAAAAGTTAAATGTGAAAAAATCAATTGCTAATTGCTTGATTGTTAACCCTGAACTAGACCCGCCTAATCGGCGGGGCAGTGCAGGGCCATGAACCGATCTTTGATCTGGTTCATGGTTGTTATTGGTGAACAGCTTTAAAATCATCACAAGGACGATAATAGGATAAAAAATGATAGCGGTGAATTTGGTCGCCAGCATAGCGGCAAAAACGATACCAATAATTACTATCTGATACCATCTTGCCCACGGCCGTTTCATAGATGGTAATTTAATGTACTGAAGGAGTTTGAAAATAAGTAGTATTGTGAAAAAAGTTAAAAAAACGTCAACGACAAAAAAATGAGAATTTTGAATGGGAAAAAAAGCAATAACATAAAAAAAGGAAGAGAACAAAGCTATTGTTTTATTTTTGAAAAGTAATGCGGCTATCTTATAAATAAGATATACAGTTCCCAGATCAAAAAATATGGAAATATGTCTTCCAAAATTAAGCATTCCGTTATAGTTTGAATAGTCAGTTCCAAATTTTAAGTCCAATAACTGAGCTGTTCCTTTTAGAATATATATAGGCAGAGACCCATAATTAAAAAAATCAGGGTTTAATTTATCAAAAAAGTGTATTCTTTCGGTAACCATAATTAACATTCTTTCATCCGGATGAAGATGGTACCCCTGATCCCAATTGATTCCATAAGAACGGAGTTTATAGGCGATAAAAAGTAAAAGTATATTTATTAAATAAAGCATTGTATTATAATAATAAAATGTTACCGGTTTTACTAGATCTCAAATATATCAAAATTTATACCTTCGGGGTTTTTCTGGTTTTGGCTTTTTTTTGGGGAAGTTTTGTTCTCTGGAAAAATGTCAGACTTACCTCACAAAAAGAAGATGAGATATTTGACGGGTTATTCTTATCTGTCGCAGGAGGATTATTATTTGGCAGGATTATTTACGTTGCTTTAAATTTTGAAAAATTCGGTTTTGATATTTTAAAGTTTATTCTGATTAACGGTTATCCCGGCTTGTCTATATACGGAGCATTGTTTGGGGCGTTCCTTACTTTATATCTGTATTCTTTATTAAAGAAAATTAATTTCAAAGATATTGCCGATTATTTTATAACTCCATTACTGATAGCCTTAACATTCGGTAAACTGGGTAGTTTTTTTTCCGGTTCGGAAATCGGTACTAAAACAAAATTCTTATTATCAATAAAGTATTCCGGTTATGATGGACTCCGCCATTTGACTTCTTTTTATGAAGCTGTTTTGTTGGCTCTTGGAGCATACATTTCATATAGGCTAATTTTTGCAGTCAGGAAAGATAAATATGCCAAAGGGTTTGTTTTTTATTTTTTTTGCTGGTATTTTGCTCTGACTTATATTCTATTTGACAAAATCAAAGCCAACCCCTTATACTTAGCAAGTTATAGTTTCAACAAGGTGGCGTCTGCTACTTTGCTGTTGATATTTACAATTTATTTTCTATACTATTTTAGAAATTCTATAATTAACTATGGCAGGGCAGCTTACAAAAAAATTACAAAAAAATTTACAGGAGCTTTTGGAGAAAGAGGTAAAAAAGCTACAAAAACAGATAGAGGATCTGAAAAAAAATGATCCCTTTGCCGATCCTGAGCATGCAACAGATAATGCGGCAGTAGATACGGATGTCAGGGAACAGGTAGGTCATGATACTATAGAAGCTGAAATTAAAGCTCTGCAAAGAAAACTGAGCGATATAAACTTAGCTTTGCAAAAGATGAAGAAAGGTAAATACGGTATGTGTGAAAGGTGCGGACTGGCAATTCCAGTTGCCCGTCTCAAACTTCTTCCGGAGGCGAGATACGACGTTGACTGCGAACAGAAACTGCGAAGATAACTTCATAAAATCTAAATTCTAAACTAATTTAGATTCTGGACGCGCTCCTTTGTCGCTTGCCAGAATGACGTCATTCTGGGGAGGATCCGCCAGCAGGCGGAGGCGACTCCAGAATCTATTTTGAGTTTCACGCTTCGAAATTTCTTCTAATGTATACTGTATTTTATGACTGATATTCCTTTTAATCTTCTTCTTGACGCTTTGGTTTTTTTGATTTTTCCGTTGCTTGGCGGATTTTTAGCCGTTAAATATCGGATTTCTCCTATAATCGGGTATATTATCGGGGGTATTTTTTTACACCTTTTATTAGGAGAAAGGCTTCCTAAAAATTTTATCAATAACTTTTCCATCCTGGGATTAGTATTACTTGTTTTTACTATCGGACTTGAAACTAATTTCAGTACGCTCAAAAGATTTGGAAAATTTGTCATGTTAGGTGGATTATTGCAGATTTCATTAAGCGCCATCTGCATTTTTTTTATCTCAATTGTTTTTCATTTTACGGCTATTGAATCTGTTTTTTTCGGTTTCGCTTTTGCACTTTCCTCAACAGCAGTCGTCTCTAAAATTATCCAGGAAAAAGGTGAGGAAAACTCGCTTTTGGGCGGTTTGGCAATCGGTATACTGATCTTTCAGGATTTAGCCTTCATTCCCATACTTATTGTCTTGTCTTCTATCGGTCAGGGGGCGTCGACTTTTGAATTATTCCGGAATGTAATAATTAATGTCGGTAAAGCTGTTTTAGTTTTAGGAATTGTTTATTATGTCGGTCAAAAAGTCATTCCTCTGGTTTTCAACAAAATAGCCAAAGTATCCAGAGAAGTGTTGAATCTTTTTATCATTGTTTTTATAATATCCGCTCTGGCTTTTTTTTCTTTTTTCGGGCTTTCCAGTCTTTTAGCGGCTTTTATTGCCGGCATTCTGGTCGGGCAGACTTTTGAGCACTACCATATTTTTTCCCAGATCAGGCCAATCCGCGACCTTCTGACTGTTGTTTTTTTCGTCTTTTTGGGACTCAATATCGAGATTGGATTTGTGATCAGTAATCTTGTTCCAATAGTTTTATTCGTTATTTTAATAGTATTAATTAAAATGGCAGTAATTCTCGGAATATATTTATTTTTTAAATTCCATTCCCGTACGGCCTTTGCCCTTGCCATCTTTCTTTTTCAGATCGGGGAAGATGCATTTATCCTGATTTTTCAGGGATTATCCGCAGGAGTTCTTCGGCAGGATACTTATAATTTTGCATTGAGTGTTGTTCTTATAACGCTTTTATTGACGCCATTGCTGATTACCAGGAGAAACACAATTTATCAGTCGCTCAGATTATTTATTAAAAAATACATTCCATTTTTAGAACGCTATATTGTATTTAAATTTGACAGGGAGTTGCCAAACATAGATATCCTGCCTCTTAAAAATCATGTAATCATCTGCGGATACGGCAGAATCGGAAGCTATATCGGGAGAGCCTTAACTTTGGCTAATGTAGCTTTTATAGCAGTTGATTATAACTTTCAGACTGTTGAGAAAGCAAAAAAAGAGGGAGTGAATGTTATTTACGGTGATCCCACCGATGCCGAGGTTCTGGATTATGCCGAATGTGATTCTGCAAGTGTTTTGATATCTGCGGTTCCCGAGAGTTTTTCGCAGGAAATGATCGTTTTTAATGCGAAGCGATTAAATCCCAAAATTGTAATTTTTACACGGGTTCATCATGAATTTGAACAGAGAAGGATGAAGGATCTTGGAGTGGAAGTCATAGTCCAGCCCGAATTTGAGGCATCCCTGTCAATCGTCAGGAGAGTCCTACTATGGAAGGGATTTGACAGGGAAGATATAGCCAGGAAGATTAAAAGGATAAAAATTGAACACGGAATAATCTAACAATTAATTTCTACTTATTTCAATAAATATCAATATATATCAGATATAAATAGAAACTTATGGAAATTTATAGAAACTATTTAGTTCGAATTTTTCTAATATTAGTTGTACTTTATTTTATCGGAACAGGATTATTTAACTCTGCTTTTTTTCAAAAAAAGGACAGGATTAATGTAGTTTATAGTGAAAACAATCTTGCATATTATTCTTTGGGTTTAGCTGATAAAGTGAACTACTTTATTCCTTTTTTTCCCGATTTGGAAGTGGTGGTTCCGGGCGGCTATGGTCATTACCGGTTGGGAGCTCTCGCTAAATTAGCCGGCCTGGAAAAAAAACCGGATTTATTCAGAAAAACTTATTCGATGATTACTTCGAGTATGGTTGATTTTTACTTTTATCCCACTGTTTCTTCTAAGCGGCTGGAAATAATCTTCGGTAACAATAAAAGCAATTTTTCACTTCCCAAATTTTCTATATTATTTTTTGGTCAAAGCAACGCAAATTTTTTTGACAGATTGTATTTATATTTTCAGTTTCTGGGTAAGACCGATGGACAATTCAGAACTATAAACTCATTGACCACTGTTAATCGTGGCAACAGGACGGCATTTTCAGCCGATGACTTTTTTGAGGCTACACAAGGGGTATTTTATAAAAGAACCTATAGAAGTGAACAGCGTAATGTTCAAATTGTGTATACGGACAGTTATAATACGGCTCAGCAATTAGGAAATATTCTGGAAGGAGAAGGAATAAGAGTGGTTGATTTAACCGGGGAGCAAACAAATATTAATAATTGTAAGGTAATAGAGGATAAAAAATCTTTTAGTAGGACAGCAATTGCGGTTGGTCGGTTTTTCGGTTGTCAGGTATCAGTAGGAGATACAGAAGAATACGATATAATATTGAAGTTGGGTAAGATGGAGAAGGAATGGGAGATAGAGTAGAATTACTAATTCCCAAAGAAATTAGGAATTGGATATTAGAAATTTGAATATGACTATAGTCGTAATCTTAAGCTTACTTTTGGCTCTATCTTTTATCCTAGCTCTTCGGTCTATGAAGGATTTTGAAGTGCCAAGAGAGGTGAGGAGATTATTTAAGGTCAATAAAATCGGAGGTAAAATATTATTTTTCAAAAAGCAGATTAAACATTATAAAACTTAATTTTATTCTTCACTTTCTTCTTCACTCGGTTCAGGATGATATGGCAGATACTCTTTTTCTTCGGCGGTCAGATTTTCGGCTAATTTTTCAAGATCAACAGCGCCTTCGACTTCTCCTTCGTCTTCGTTTTCTTTTTCAGCTTGCATCTGACCTATCTGAGATTGGATGTTCTGGGGAAAGGACATATAATGCTGGACTTTTTTACCCTTAGTTTCTTCCCTGATAAATACAGTAACTTTATTTAAGTTGGCTTCTTTGACAAAAACTCTATATTTGCTTTTAGCCTTTAAAAAGACCAGTAGCCTTCGGGATAAATCATCGGGGAGACTGCCTATATATTCATTTTCTGTAGTTCGAATCTCTACTTTTCTTTTTTTAAATTTCAGTTCTACTTCTTCGCCAACCGTAAGTTGGGCAAGTACATTTTTTTGGCCAAGATTAACAAGAACAACACTTTTTGTTTTACCGGTTGATTCCAAAAAAAGATTAGGGTCAAGATACATCGGGGTTTTTTTGCTTTTTTTGGTTGATTTATTCTGTAGAACCTTAAGCCTTTCTATATTTTCTTTTGCAATATTATTACTGGGTTGAATTTTCAGGGCTTTTTTATAATACTTTATGGCTTCGGTAAATTTTTGATTTTGACTTGTTGCAAAGCCTAAACGTAAGTAAGCTGGGAGATTTTTTTTATCGAGTTTGATAATTTTTTCGTTGAGGTCTATGGCTTCTTGCCATTTGAAATTCACAGCCGCATCTATTGCCTGATTCTCTAACTTTTCAATATTTTCCATACTGATTTTACATCATAACAAATTTCAGGTATTCAAGTATATTTTAATATAACCGAAAGTCAAGCGTGTATAATATAGAAAATGAGCGGTCATAATAAATGGTCAAAGATAAAAAAAGGCAAAGAGATTAAAGATAAACAAAAAAGCAGTGTTTTTTCAAAATTAACACGCATCATTACTCTGGCTGTTATAGAAGGCGGAGGAATTACCGATCCGGAAAATAATATAAAACTCAGGTTAGCCATTGAAAAAGCTAAAAATCTAAATTTTCCAAAGGATAATATAGAGAGGGCTGTTGAAAAAGGAGCGGGTCCAAATAGTCAGCAATTAAAGGAAATTATTTATGAGGGGTTCGGACCGGGCGGAGTAGCTCTTATAATTTTAACTGCAACTGATAATGCGAACAGAGTGCTTGGCGAGATTCGGAGTGCGCTTGAAATTCATGGTGGCAAACTTGGTAGACAAGGCTCAGCCGTTCATTTTTTTAAGAAAAACGACTGGGCTTCTTATGAAGCCTATTCGTTGCTGGAGATTAGTGACGAAAACACTGCGAAAAAGCTTTTAGACTTAATTGAAGCTTTAGAAAATTTAGAGGATGTTCACAAAGTATTTACCAATACCACTCCGCAATCAAAATAAACTTTGATCGCTACGTTAGGTATTTAATCTTAACTTAATGTAAGTATTAAGTACCAAGCGAAGCTGTCAATTCCGATAGTCGTTGACAGCGAAGTGGTACTAATGGGAAAATTTAATGAATTTTTGCAAAAAAAGGCGCTGAGAGTCGAGAAAAGATTCAGATTTGTGATCAGCACTATGATCATGGGTTTGGCAGTGCTTTTTTCAACATTATTATTATTTGATAAGGCGGTTATTTTTCTTTTAATTTTTTTTGTTTTTGGATATTTAACTACATATTTTTCTCTTTTGGAAGGTATAGAAGGAATAGAGTGGCTTACTCTTTTTATAATGCCGATAATACTGACCGTGTCTTTTTATCTTTTTTACTTTTTATTTCCAGTCAGGTGGTTAACCCGTCTACCCTTTATGATTTTGTATGGAATTTCCCTTTACGCAGTTCTTCTTTGTTCCAATATATTTAATGTGGGGGTAGAGAAGAGCCTTCAGCTTTATCGGGCTGCCTTCTCCATTAATTTTTTCTATCAGGCGATTATCAGCTTTCTTTTTTATAATGCGCTTTTTTCATTCCGGTTTTATTTTATTTTCAATGCTCTGGCAGTTCTCATAACAGCTTCGTTATTAGCATTTCAGCTTGTCTGGTCGGTTAAACTGGATTTAAAAGTCGACCGTAAGACTGTCATTTACAGTTTGCTTATCGGGCTCGTAATGGGTGAACTCGTTTTGATAGGCTCATTTGTGCCTGTAAAGCCAACCGTACTGGCTCTTTTTTTGGCCTCTTCTTATTACAGCCTTTCCGGACTCATCTATAGTCATTTGGATCAGAGATTATTTAAAGAAACCGTGCGTGAATACGTATCTGTTTGGCTAATTGTTCTTCTGATAACTTTTCTTTCAATAAGCTGGTAGGTTGGGGATGGAGAAGAGGGAAGTGGTAAGTTAACGTCCGTGGACAATATAGCCTATAATAATTTAATTACATTTAAAACTATAGGACATAATTATGTGGATAAGATGCAAATTCTGAGGCTAAAATTATTATTTACGTTGATTTAATAATCTAAACTAAACTATCTTGCACTTCCCTTATCTTTCTGCGAGTCAGACCAATCATGTCTAAGTCTGAAAATTTAGATTGATTTGACATGCTAATCTTAATAATATTTATCTTTGGCTTGTTAATATGCTCCAATTCCGATTAGACTTTGTAATGAACAAATGATATTATTAGCCTCAAAAGTTAATATTTAGACTATTAATATACTCCAAACTGATTAAATTTAAGTTGGAATTGCTTCGGTAATTAGCCTCAAAAGAGTTAAATTAGAGCTATATTATGCTCTAAATTACTGTGCTTATTCAAGGCTGATTTTTGACTTACCACTTTTGAAAGGTATTTCCTAAAAACGGGTTAAATTACTAAAAATTAGTTGGTAATGGTGTAGGTTAATTTCAAATTAATTAGAGAATTAATCAACACATTCTCTTCTCTAAAGTATTTAAGTATAAAATTGAAAGCTTTTATTTATAAGCGAAAAATTCGATGCATAAGCTAGGGAGAAGAAAGGCATATAACGTCGTAAATTGTATCTTTTACGACGTCAACCGTGGCTGATGGAAGAGAAGTGTTTAAAATTTCTAATTTCTAATTGATCTAATTTCTAATTATTATTTTATAGTTCGAGCTTGTCGAGAACTTCTCGACTTCGTTTCACTACGCTCGAGGAATAAAAACTCAAAACGCAATACTATAAGATTAAATTCGGAGAAGTGGTTATGGAGTTTTGACCGTTATTATGCTCTTTATCCTCTACTCTTTAATGTTTGATTATAGGCGGGAAGTGCTTTTTTAAGAATTTGAATCAATTTTTTAAGATATTCAACCTTCAGAACATAAGCAATCCGTACCTGGTTGTTGCCTAATCCTTTAGTTGCATAAAATCCGGCTGCAGGCGCGATCATTATTGTTTCACCGTTCAGATTAAAATCAGTCAGTAAAAATTTGCAAAAATCTTCGCTGTCCTTAACCGGAAGATCAACAATGCAGTAAAAAGCACCTTCCGGATTGGGCACGGATACGCCGGGGATTGATAAAAGCCCCTTGTAAAGGACGTTACGCCGGTTTTCATACTCTCTGTGGACTTTTTTAAAATAAGACTCAGGAACCTTTGCGAGTTTGCTTGCCATGAGCTGATCAATTAATCCGGCAGATAACCTGCCTTGCGCGATACGCATTGCGCCGTCCATAATTTCTTTATTTAAAGAGCAAAGTACGCCGACGCGTGCACCGCACAGGCTATAGCGTTTTGACAGACTGTCTACGAGAATAGCCTGATTTGGTATTTTATTAAAATAAGAAAGTATTGATGTGTGTTGCCTGTTGTCAAAAACAAATTCACGGTAGACCTCGTCCGCAATAAGAAATAAATTATATTTTTTGGCGATTGAGACTAACATTTCGACCTCTTTTTTTGTGTAAACGGTTCCGGTTGGATTGTTTGGATTACAATACAAAAGAGCTTTTGTTTTTTTATTTATCTTTTTTTCAATTTCCTGTCTTGAGGGCAAGTGAAATCCGTCTTTGGCAAAAGTTCTTACCGGAACAATTTTTATTCCGTTGACTGCAGCATAAGAATTATAGTTAGTATAAAAAGGCTCAAAAGTAATTATTTCGTCGCCGAGTTCTGTAGTTGCTAAAAATGCCATGGAAATTGCTTCCGAGCCCCCAAGCGTTACTAACAAATGATCAATATTAATAAATGTATGTCCTAATTTGTTGTAGTAATTTTTTAAGGATTCGAGCAGGTTTGGCTCGCCATGGGATCTGGAATAAGTGATTGTTTTCTGTTTCCAATTTGTCAGAACTTCGAGCATTATTTCAGGTGTATCAATGTCAGGATCACCGATGTTGAAATAATAAACTTTGATGCCTTTTCTAATGGCTTCGGTTGCGTAAGGCACAAGTTTACGTATAGGACTTTCAGGTATTTGCAGAAGTCGACTGGAAACCATTTTTGCCATATATTTTGTTTAGTCGAAGAATTTATCAATTTCATCTGTTATCAATTTTCGTTTGACAGAAATCTTAGCTTTGTTATCATAGTTGTATGAAAAATAAAAAAATAACTTCAAAAAAGGCTGCTTGGGAAATTGATATGGATAGAAAAATTGTTGAAGTTAAAGCGCAAAATAAAAGATGGAAAGAAGATTGGCAGGAAAGTGAAAAAAGATGGGATAAATTAATGAAGCGTATAGAATACTTGAAACCTATTTTTATAAGAAATCATATTAAGCGTATGGCCTTAATAGAATATGACTGTAAATGTGAAGATCATTTACTATTCAAAAATAATGAAAACTTCAGGCAAGAAATCCAAAAAACAATCCAGCATTGATATAGCCAAGATAGTAGATAAGCTTACTGACTACGTTAATTTTAGGCTAGAAAACTTTGATAAACTTCAGGATGAGTTTCTTAAGCATAAGGACTTTGTTACTAATAATTTAGATTGGTTGGTAAAGGCATATGTGAAGTATGAGCAGGAATATACAATAATGAGTGCAAAATACATTGAATTTTCCGACAGATTAAACGCTTTAGAAGAAAAGATAAAACTTTTAGAAAAGAAAGCTAAATATGGAGCTTCTTAAGCTATAATAAACTTCATGGATGTTCTACAAGCTAAAAACTTAACCAAAAAATTCGGAAAATTTATTGCTGTTGATAATATATCCTTATCACTCAAAGAGGGTGAAATATTGGGTTTACTCGGTCCAAATGGAGCTGGTAAGACTACGACGATTGATATGTTATTGGGAATATTGAAATCAACTTCCGGTGAAATAAGTATGTTTGATTTGCCTTTTGAAAAAAATAAGGTAAAAATATTAAAGCAGATGAATTTTTCAGCAGCTTACGTAAACCTTCCTTGGCGTTTAACTGTACTCGAAAATTTATATACTTTTGCCAGACTGTATGAAGTAAAAGATTATATAGGAAAGGTAGAAAAATTAATAGAAGAATTTAAGATGACTAAACTCAAGAATGAATTGACTCTTAAATTGTCTTCTGGACAGATGACGCGACTATATCTTTGTAAGGCCTTTATCAACGATCCAAAAATATTACTTTTGGACGAACCGACGGCTTTTTTAGACCCGGATATTGCCGACTTTACCAGAAAGTATATTTTGAAAAGGGTTAAACAAAGTAAGACTTCGGTACTTTTTACTTCACACAATATGCCTGAAGTCAATGAGATATGTGACAGGGTCATTTTCCTAAATCAGGGAAAAATAATCGCTGAAGATACTCCGGAAGGGTTAATTAGAAAAATTAAATCCTGCAAAGTTAGATTATTTTTTGCATCCGATACGAAAAGAGCCGAGACTCTTTTAAATAATTTCAATTATAAGTTTTGGCCTGACAATAAAGACACAATCATTGAACTCGAGGAAAAAAATGTCGGCCAATTATTGGGTAGGCTATCTTTAGCGAAGTTAAAATATACTCAGATTACAATCGATAAGCCAACTTTAGAGGACTTTTTTATTAAAATTGCCAGAAAAAAAATATGAGTATTCAAAGAATTTTCGCCATAGTAATTCGCCATATTTATGTTTGGCCAAGAAGCATGGAGAGATTGATGTGGAGCTTTGGTTGGCCTTTTGTTGATATTGTGATCTGGGGTGTGACTATGAGTTATCTGCAGAAGTCGGCGACATCCTCTTTTTCATTTGTTAATGTTATTTTGGGTGGATTAATCCTTTGGACTATTATTTGGCGAACAGCCAATGAGATGGCTATTAATTTTTTGGATGAAGTCTGGAATAAAAATCTTATTAATGTGTTTTCCACTCCCTTGAGGCCGGCAGAATTTATATTGGCGATGGTTATCCTGAATTTTATCAAGTTAACTTTGACGATTATATTCATGACGATTGCCAGTTGGCTTTTTTATAAGTTCAACATTATTGCTTCTTTCGGATTTTTTCTGCCTATTCTTTTTTTTAATCTGTTGATGACTGGTTTGGCGTTCGGTTTATTTGTTTTAGCTCTGATTTTGAGATTTGGCGTTTCCGTTCAGGAATTGGCCTGGTCGTTGGTTGCTTTTATTCAACCATTTTCGTGCGTTTTCTACCCTTTGTCTGCCTTACCAGAGTGGGGTCAAAAAATTGCCAAATTTATTCCATCGACGTATGTGTTTGAGGAGATGCGCACTATCTTGTTTGCCAAATCAGATTTGATCGCAAAAAATACAGTAAATTGGAGTAATCTTTGGATATCTATGATTTTGAATACAATATATCTGACCTTTGCTCTGTGGTTTTTTTATCAGATGTTTGAGAATGCGCGTGAAAACGGCCGCTTAATAAAAATGCAGTAGATTTATAACGTCGTTAAATCCAAATTCTCTTTTTAAGCTCACTTCGATCGCTAGATTCCTCGCTTTGCTCGGAATGACAAAAAATCCACTTTATTAGTTAGAAATTAGGAATTAGAACTTAGAAATTTTAGTTAGACTCCTCTTCTCCAGGCCAAGAATTTTTCGAAGAGATAAGTTAAATAATATTTTGGGGAAACAATATAATCCTGGGTTGTTAAATAATCAACTTGTCTACCGCCAAATCCCTGCTTGAATAAGGTCAGTCCTCCCCAATTCTTTGGTGTCCGGCCCGGCTGTAGAATTCCCCAAAAATTGTAGTACTTGCAACCGCGTTTTTTAGCTTCCTTTATAGCTTCCCATTGTTCTAGATAAGTAACCGGTATTTTTGTATGAATTGATGCTCCCTGGTGATAAAATGCCGTGGATTTGGTAAAAATGATCAGAGCTGAAGCTATTCTACCCGTCGGGTGGAATTTGGTAGGTGGAATTTTTCCGAATAGAAAAAGAGCGTTTCCAGTTTTTTTAAATAATTCATATTCATCTTTGATAAATTTTTTGGAAAAAGGAACAAAGCTTTCTCTTTCGGCTGTTTTTTCATAGAGCTTCCAGAAGTCATCTACTACTTTATCATCCTCTCTTTTTTCTATTGTTACACCGTCTCTTTCTGCTCTTCTTATTAAGTATCTTGTTGTTTTACGCATCTCCGACAATAATTCCTCATCAGTTTTCATGAGTTCGGTATGTTTTTGCAACGGCCGTTGCAAAGATGTACCATCCAGTGGTAAAACCCAGAGGCGTTCGGCATGCATATAGATAGGAGCTTTATTGAATCCTAGATCGGAAAATATTTTTAGATTTTCCTTAGTATCTAAAAGTGTCGGCGCAATCCGGATAAATGAATAATTTTCTTCTTTAGCTAAATCAATCAGATATTTTTTTAATTTTTCTATGTAATTTTTAATTTTTATTTTTTCATTTTTAATTTTTTGAGCAAAAACCGGCCCATGAGGAACAAATAGGAAATTGCCTCTTTTGGCTTTAATTTTAATAATCAGTGCGATTAGCACAAGAGTTTTATCCTCATAGAAACCAAGACGTAGAATTTCGTAGCCGGTTTTTTGCTCAAAGTTCCCCCACTCCCAACTCTGTAAAAAACTAGGTGATCCGTTTTCATTAAAAAATTCATCCCAAATTGATTTGTCAGTTATTTCTGATATAATATACATCAAGTTTAATTATAACAATTATGGCGCCTAAAATTTCTAAATCAATGTTTTTGTATATAAATACTTTAAATGCATTGGCTACAAACCCTGATCTTGCTGCAAGTATTCTAACTGAAAAACAAATGTCTGAAAGTGTTCAATTAATTCAAGAAATGGCAAGGGTACAACCTACAGTTGCTGTTGACTTAAAAAAGTCTGAGGGAACTTCTACTTCGCCTGAGAAAAAATCTCTGCCAAGAAGTTAATCTTTTAAATATAGCGTTTCATATACGATTCTTACTTCAATTAAACGTTTAATCAGTGTGACGTCGGAAAATCATTTGACGTCGTTTAATCCCTCGACTACGCTCGGGACTTTAGGTAATTCACTACTCTTTCAGCTTCGGATTCAGAAATATTTGTCGGTAAATTGATTATTTTTTTGCAGATTTCCTCGGCGACCGGGCAGCTTCCCAGTTTGTACTTTACTCTATTAAGGTCGAGGTCATTAGGACCGACGACCTGGTCATACCATTTTCCAAGAAAAATTTTTTTTTCTTTCAATTTTTTTATTAGTTCATCCCGATTTTCCGCTAATAATGGGAATCGAATCAATCCGTGCCCTTTTGTCATTCTGAATGGAGCGAAGCGAAATGAAGAATCCAACGAAGCGTTTTTATTACTTTTTACGCTTCCTCCGGTCGCTAGATCCTTTGCTAATCGCTCAGGATGACCACTAGTATTGTATTGGATGACGCGAGAATAATAAGAGCATATTTTAGCTCTTTGTCTCTGAACTCGTTCAAACTTATTTAGCTGATGAATTAGTAGTATGGCTAAGGCATTGGGATAGGCTTTATTAAATATTTGATCGTAATTGCCTTCTTTCTCCTTTTTTGTTATTTCCGGGATTAAAAATCCAGACTTTTCTAGTATTTTGTGAAGCATTTTACCTAAATAAAAAAAGTCGTAGGTGGATTTGATTAACATGATTAAGGGTTTGTATAAAAGACATAAAAATATAAAACCATAATCGGGATACGTTAGCTGGTTAGCTAGTTTGCTGGTTACCTGGTTTGAAGAAACAAGGGCACCGCCGAAGACGGAAGATAGCATTTTTGATCTGCCAAACGATAGTAGATAGTAGTTATTAGTTATTGGATATTGGTTATTCGGAACAAAAACATTTTGATTAAATCCATGAGCGAGATCTTCGATGATTATTAAATCTTTTTCCTGGGCAAGCCTTATAATTTCTTTTCTGAATTTGGGAGTCAGCCCAAAAGTATGCTGCAAAATAAGCACCTTTGGTTTGTTAGCTTGCCCCGCGAAGCCCGAAGGGCGAAGTGGGGTTAATTTGTTAGTTAGAAATCTGTAATCCAATGAATAGGAATGAACTTCAATATCAACGTAGACAGGCTTTAGATCGAGTTCGATTATTGGAAGAACTACTGCTTCGCAGGTAAAAGCTTGAATCAATACCTCAGATCCTTTAGGTAAGTTTAACGATTTCAAAAGAAAGTAAAGTGCAGATCTGCCTGAGAGGAAAAAAGATATTTGATATTTGTTATTTGATATTTGGAATTTTGACAAAATATTCTTTTTGACAAGCTTACTTTCAATGCCACTTCTCCACTTCCAGGGTTGAAGTAGAAGTTTAAGAGACAACCAGGCGTCGTCCCAGGATTCATTTGGTGCAAAATCTGTTGAAATCATATATTTCCGCTGTCATTCCCACGAAAGTGGGAATCCAGAAAATTATATAGATTCCCGCCTACGCGGGAATGACAATAATGCTTCTAATGTTTTTGGTTCGAAGCGGCCTTCGATTAAGATTAATGTATTTTTATCGGTTTTTTGCTTAATAAAGTCTAGCATTTTGCTTTCTTTTGAGAAATTCATAACTTTATTTTTAGTATCCAAACTTTTAAATAAGTTGTCAGTGGTTAAAAGGGTTAAGTCAGATCTGTTAAGTTCCTCGATAATTTTTCGATATGAAGAATTTTTTTCATCTCCGAGCTCGATAATTCCTCTTGATAAGATTAATTTTTTACTGAAACTCATCCGGTTGGCTGTGTCAATTGCCGATATAAATCCGTCAAGGTTTGAATTGTAAGAATCATTCAGGATAGTTGATCCGTTAATTCCTTTTTCTAAAGAAAGACGGCCGGAAACGGGTTTGAGATTTTTTAATACTGATTGAACCTGTTTTTTAGTGATTCCAAGATGCATTGCGAGGGTAATACAAGGGAGTAAGTTTTGAATATTGTGTTTTCCGGGTAAATTAGTTTTAATTTCAAAAGGTGGAGAGTCTACGGAGTAAAATACTTTTGTAGCCTTAGTTTTTTCCGAAAAATATTTCCAGTCTTTAACATCTTTATTTATATAAGCAATACCGTCTTTAGGAAGTGACTCAAGCAGTTCGGCTTTTGCTTCCATAAGATTCTCTTTAGAGCCAAAAAGACTCAAATGCTGATTACCAATTCCTGTAAGAATACCATATCCGGGATGAATTATTTCACAGGCGGCTTTGATTTCGCCTTTTTTATATGCTCCGAGTTCGGCAATGAAGTACTCTGTATCAGAATTAAGATTTCCCAAAATTGATAGTGCCACTCCAACTTCGGAATTGTAATTAGCATTGGTTTTGGCTACCTTAAATTTTTGGGAAAGTATCTGGTATAAAAATTCTTTGGTTGAGGTTTTTCCGTATGATCCGGTTATCCCGATAAAAGTCGCTTCTGATTCCCGGACTTTATTTTTAGCCTGATTGATAATCTTTTTCCGATAAATTTGTACCGGGATTTCGCTTATCACTATTCCCAACAACATAGTAAAAAAAGCTATTATCGGAGTCAGTATTAAAAAGATAATTAGATTGGTCAAATTTTGCTTGAGCAAAAGAATTGTAAAGAGCAAGGTATTTAAAAAAATTATTTGAGTGATAAGCAGATTACGCAGCGAAATAGCCGGCATTTTGATCTTTCTGAAATATAACAATTCAAACAGATTCTCTTCTTTCAGTAAATTAATTATCCTGTCCAGACGGTATTCTTTAGTCTGGAAAATATATATAAAATCAAAGGATTTTAGAAAGTAAACTATTAATCCGGTCAATAATAATAGAATTAAAATCATAAGAATTTATTGATAGCGCTATAAACTAATTCCGGATATTTTAACGGCAGGTTGTGTCCGATTTCTGGAAATATTTTTAATTTAGAATTTTTTATCTTTTCGTGTAGTTCTTTGGCTTGTTCGACCGGGGTTTGAATGTCATCTTCTCCCCAAAGGATTAAAGTAGGAATTCTGATCGATTCAAGAACCGGAGTTAGATCCTGCGTGACAATTTTTCGAAAATTAGCTTCTAAGCTTGGGATTTCGAAAAGTTCTGATTGCGGATATAAAATTTTATAAATAATTTTTTTAATAACCGGCGGCAGCCGTTTAAATAACTGACTCAGAATTGTTGAGGAGGGCTTATTTCTCTTATATGAAGCTCCGGATAAAATCAGTTTTTTTATGCAGGTTGGATATTTTGCCGCTAGATAAATACCCAATGCTCCTCCAAATGAATGCCCGAAATAAACTACAGGTTTTAATTTAAAATTGTCAATAATTTTTATTAATAATTTGGCATACTCCTCTACTCCCCAGTTCGGATCGGGATTATCACTTTGGCCAAAGCCGGGAAGATCAACGGATATTGTTTTATATTTTTTGGAAAGTGATTCAGTAAGAGATTCAAGGCTTTTTATATTTCCACCCCATCCATGAACAATAAGAATCGGATTACCTTCGCCTTTAATTTCATAATTGACAGACAAACCGTTTAAATTAAGGATCATACAGCTTAATTTTAACAAATTAGTGTTCTTCCGTCATTCTGGGGGGCGAAGCGACTCCAGAATCGTTGTTCAAACAACGATTCCGGACAAGCCGGAATGACAAATAGTTTACTTGAGAGATTTAAGGGGTTTGAGGAAGTCTTCGAAAGAGTTGATTGGGGCAAGTTTTTTACCGTTGAGATAAAAGGTTGGAGTGGAATTGACTTGCGCAGTTTGTCCGGATAAAAGATCCGCCGCTACTTTATCTTTTATTTCTTTGGAGTCGCGGTCTTTTTTGAATTTGTCCATATCAAGTTTCAGACTTTGTGCGTAAGATTCGAATTTTTTAACTGCATCTTTATTTTCAGCCCAGTCCTTTTGTTTTTCAAAAGCTAAAGATGCAAACTCAAAAAACTTTCCCTGTTTTCCTGCGGCTTCGGCCGCTTTGGCGGCTTCTTCGGCGTGGGCATGTTGAACAAGTGGGAAATGACGGTAGACAAAAGTAACTTTTTTCAAGATGTCAGCGTTTGCTGCTCCGCTTGCCTCGATTTCCGACTTCATAAACTCCGCAAAACTTTGACAGGCCGGACACTGAAGATCGCTGTATTCAACCAGAATATTTTTTTTATCTTTAGACCAGGTAACATGATCAGTTTTGGTAATTTTGTTTACCTCGGGATAACTTTTATCGGATGAAGTGTTGGTTAATTTATATGCGGCAAAAAGAAAGATAAAAATTGCAACAACAGAAAGAATTATTACTATAACTTTACTCATAATTTTTCTATTATAGCAGAATTTAATTTATTAAAGAAATTTATAGACAAAAATACCTATCCAAAGGTACATGATTGAGACACATGCAATCTGGACAAAAACATTTGTTTTATTGGTAAATAATGATCCAAAGGCCAGCAGCATCACAATGACCGTGGAAATATTGGTAAATAAAATAAAAACAGGGACATTTGTCATTTGAGCTAATAATACTTCGCAAACTGTCCAGAATACCCCAATTCCGTAAATTAAAACTTTGTGAATTACCGAAAATTTCCCTTCAATAAAGTAAGCTAAAACCAAAAAAAACAAAATCGATAAAAAAAAGAACCAGGTAAGAGATGAGTAAAAAGTTAAATTATATCGATCAACGATGTACAAGAAAAAACCAAAATCCAGCAAAGATTTAATTATAAAATTTAGCTTGAATATTATTCTATCAGCGGGATTTTTAAAAAAAAGAATTGATTTGGATATGGTTTGTTCAGAAAAAGAAAAGTCTGGCAATTCCCTTGCCAGTAACCAGGAAATGATTAAAAACAAAGGTATTGAAATTAAGCTGTTATATTTAAATATTTCCGGTATGATCATAAAAATTTTTGCGGAGGAGGCGAGATTTGAACTCGCGATGACCTTGCGGTCATACAGACTTTCCAGGTCTGCGCCATAAACCAGCTAGGCGACTCCTCCAGATTTGTAAAGTGCTCTTTACTATATTGAATTATATCACTAATAAGTTGTAAATCTGATATTCTTTTTTGTATATACTACCATCCTACGTAGGATGGTAGTAGTATTAATTTACAGCTTTTAATTAACGGTTATAGTTTTTTAAACCATTTTTTAAATGAAGAGGATAAATAAGTTTTCAAAAAATGAGGAAATTGATTTTGTATTTGATTTGATTAACGTTATTGTTTTAGCCAATAATTCGGATAAAGCTTCATTTTTGCTTCAGGAGCTTTTTTCACCCTACGAGATTAGAAATCTGAGTAAACGCTTAAGAATAGCTAAATTAATTTTGGAAGGAAATACTCATGAACAAATTACAGATGAAATGCACTGCAGTTACGCAACCATAGCGAAAATTAATACCTGGTTGGAACAAAGCGGAAAACTTAAGGATATTATTATTAAATTACCCAAAATGCAAAAAAAAGTGAACATTGCGGGCTACAGATTCAGAGCTTATAGATTGCCTGAAGCTATATGGGAAAGCTATTTAAACGCAAAATCATTTGATCAAAAACAAAGAGTTACTAACTTATTGAAAAATACTAAAACCAAACAAGAAATTTTTGACAAAATACAATCTTATATAGACGATTATTATAAGGAAAAATCAATAAGGGCATAAATACTACCATCCTACGTAGGATGGTAGTAAAAGAAGAATATGTAATGAATTAGAGGTTTATAATAAGAACGTGATTAAAAAAATTATTATTTTAAGCGGAATTGTAATCGTTCTCGGAATAATTGTTGGTGTAAAGTATTTAAAACAGGAGAAAAATATTTCACCTCTGGGCAGCGGATCGATTTTGTTTGAAAAAAAACTGTTTCAGTATTCCTATATCGCTTTACAAAAGTCTGAATTTCGCGGAAGCGAGATTATTATCGATAAAGTTATAAAAGATAAGGAAGAATTTGTTTCTTATCTTTTTTATTTTAAGGTCAGAGGAAAAAAAGTCAGCGGCCTTATGAATTTGCCCAAAAAACCGGGTGACTATCCTGTCATTATCATGATCCGCGGCTATGCCGATAAAAAGACCTATGAACCCGGAGTCGGGACAAGTCACGGCGGAGAGCTAATGGCGAAGAGCGGTTTTATCACTTTAGCTCCGGATTTCTTGGGATACGGTTATTCCGATAAAGAATCAACCGATGCCATGGGGGACAGATTCCTGACGTATGTTACCGTAATGGAGCTTATCAGTTCGGCGAAAAATCTGAATACGGCCTTGGAAAGTACAGAGACAGAGGTAAGATTCGACAATACAAATCTTGGGATCTGGGGTCACAGTAACGGCGGACAGATTGCTCTTTCGGTTTTGGAAATATCGGGAAAAGAATATCCGACTGTGCTATGGGCGCCGGTTTCCAAACCGTTCCCCTACTCCATCCTTTATTACACCGACGACATAGAAGATTACGGAAAAGCTTTGCGAAAAGTAGTTTCGGATTTTGAAAAAGACTATGACGCGGAAAAATATTCCCTCACCAATTACCTGGATTGGATCAAGGCACCGCTGCAAATCCACCAGGGAGGGGCGGACGAATCGGTACCGCAAAAATGGTCGGATACATTGGTTGAAACCCTGAAAGAAAAGGAAAAAGAAGTTGAGTATCATGTCTATCCAGGTGAAGTCCATAATTTTGACCGGGGAAACTGGGACTTGGTTATGCAGCGGACAATGGCATTTTATAATAAGACGTTTAAATAAATCGAAAATAATTCGTCATTCCGGCTTGTCCGGAATCGTAGTTTCTTTTAACAACGATTCTGGATGCGTCAGGTACAAGATTGTCCCTGACTTACCAGAATGACATTGATACAAATATATATGTTGAAAAAAATTCTTCTGGTTATTTTCGGACTGGGATGCGGAATAATCGGTGCGGTATTTATTTTGCAGTACTCCTCAAAACTTTTACCCGGAACCGACCGTTTTTTAACGCCGCTTGGTTTGCAAAAACCCGTAGTCATGGGATTCCTTCCCTATTGGCTCTTAGACAAAGATAATAAAGATTATTCACCGTATTTGGATACCGTCAGCTATTTCGGTTTGACGATAGATGCGGACGGAACTATTGAAAAATATACAAATCCCGGAGAAACCGAACCGGGCTGGTTGACCTTGAAGTCTAAAAAAATTAATTCAATATTGGAATTTACCAAACAAAAAAATCTAAAGCGGTCGCTGGTTGTCTTCAGTGGCAATCAGGAAAAGATCGGCCGGCTTATGGAAAATCCGGAAGACCACGCTAAAAATCTGGTTGAAGAAATTTCACCGATCTTGACCAAATACGGGTTTACGGATCTCAACATCGATATTGAAAGCGTGTCAACTGCAACGGATAGCGCACGGCAAAACTTTACCTTATTTACAAAAACAATTCACGAACAACTGAAAAAACGATATGATTCGATTACTTTAAGCATTGATGTTTCACCAACCGCGCTCATTAAAAAATATTTGATCGATGTTGCTAAAATCTCCCCTTTTGTCGATAAAGTAATACTGATGACCTATGACTTCCACTATCAGGGTTCATCTGTGACAGGGGCTGTTGCTCCGGTCAATGGAGCCGGAAAATCGGCAGAGTTTGATACGGAAACTTCGATCAAGGAAGCTTTAAAAATCCTTGTACCGGAAAAAATAATATTAGGGGTTCCGTTATACGGTTACGAATGGGAAACGCTTTCTGACTATCCGCAGGCTGCGGTTATTCCCGGTTCGGGTATAACAGCCAGCAATAAACGAGTCGAGGGCTTTTTAGCCAAGTGTTCTTCCTGTAGTGCGAAGTTTGATCCGGTAAGTCTTGAGTCGTACATTATTTTTAAAGACCAGGAGACGAATACTTTTCACCAGATATTTTATCCCGACAAGCGGGTAATGGAGGAAAAAATCAACCTCATGAAAAAATACCGCTTGGGAGGAATGGCCTTATGGGCGTTAGGATACGAAGGAAAAACCATTCTCGAACCTTTGAAAAATTTATAATGGTGAAAGAATTTGTCAGATTCTGTCGCGATTTTCATTCCCGCAAGTGCTCGAACCAGCGACAGGCTGGAAAAATTCTGCGCGCTTGCGGGATCCCTTTCAATCGCGCCACCTGACAAATTAATTTTAAGTTTTGAGTCATATTCCAGTATTAATCGCAGTTCTTTCATCGCTGTTAAATTCGTAGATCTGTCCTTCGCGTAATGTAAAGACCTGACTATGGTAGTCAAGATCGTTAAACCCGATCCGGGCGGTTCCCTGGAGTGTTGAAAGCAAAATAATCGGATCGTCGTCTTCTAACGCTATCTCGATGATTCCGGATTTTTTTGCGATTAGTGCGCTTCTGATTTTTATCGATAGGGGTGTCTTGCCGTTTACGGTGTACTTAATTTTTCCTTTTTTCTGCTCGACGACGAGGTTAACTGGCAGGGTTTGAATAAAAGAGAGATCGGAGTTCTCCGCTAGTTCAAATGATCCGACCCTGTCAAAGTTCACCGTGGCTTGGCTTTTAGTTTCGGTTAAGAGTCTTTCACCCTGTTGGATTGGCACTGTATTTTCTAATTTAGCCGGAGCAGTAGCAATGCGTGACTCCCACAACAAAGTTCCAGAACGCGTAGCAATTAATCCTTTGAGCGTTTCCGAAGGCGGTGACTCGATGGAGAATCTTGACTTCGGGGTTTTTTTTTCTTTATCCAGCTTTTGTGATATATTTTGAGTTTTGAAAATTGAATATCCGAATACAGCTCCTATTCCAATTAATAAACTGATGAAAAATAAAACTAAGTCTTTCATTAAGAGGATTATATATAATATTTGTATCCAAATAATATGTTTCCGATCAAGGATTTGACACCAAGGAGGAGTTTTCCGATTGTAAATTACATCATAATTGCTGTTACGATCTACGTTTTTTTTCTCCAGATATCGACACCGGACTTTGAGGCTTTTGTCTTTCAGTTTGGATTCGTACCGTCAAGATTTAGTTTCCAAGATTTAAATTCATACAAAAATATCCTCTACTCTATTTTCCTGCATGGTGGGTTATTCCATATCGCTTCCAATTTATGGTTTTTGCATATATTCGGGGATAATGTCGAGGATAGACTTGGTCATTTTGGGTATTTAATTTTTTATATTTTAGCCGGGGTGGTAGCTGTATTTGTTCAGTTAGCATTTAACTTAGGAAGTTCAATTCCAATGATTGGGGCATCCGGCGCTATTTCAGGAGTAGCCGGCGCGTATTTTGTCCTTTTTAGACATTCAAAGATTCAATCGTTAGTTCCGACGTTTGGCTTTTATCAATTGATTGAATTGCCCACTTGGTTTTTCTTAGGTTACTGGTTTGTAATCCAGATTTTTTCCGGAGTAGGTTCCTTAGTTGCCTATGATATTAATCAGGGAGGAGTTGCCTTTTTCGCCCATATTGGGGGTTTTGTCTTTGGTTATTTAGTTTCTCAAAGTGCAGTATTCTTGAATTAGTCCGAACGCATTTCGCCGCCTGCGGCGGCGAGGAACCCCCCCGCGAATTCGGAGCGGCTTCGCCGCGAGATTTAACAATTTCCAATTTTTCTTTGGCGGCAAATTCTTTTATTAAATCAACAATGACAAATTTAATACTAAATTCAAAAACGTTCCCGCTGTTGACGAACCTCTATTACATAATTTTGTGCATCGGTTACCACTTCCCAAACTAGCGGCACTATAATCGAATATTCAGGTGGTCCGATATATTTAGATTGCACAGTCCATATACCACCCTTTTTATTAGCCGCCAGCTGCCAATAAGTAAGGTTATCGGAATCAGACCAACGATAAATATCTTCTACCAGTTTCAAGAAATCAATTGCACTTTGTTTATTCGTTACTTGAATTTCTTGATTCTTGATAAAGTCAGAAAATTTTTTATTTTGATAGTATGGGTCATCGCCAACCGCTCCGCCCCAACCATTCCCAATGTCGGTTATTTCTTTAGTTACCTTATTAAATGCAAAAGTAAAATATTGTTCGGTATAAATCTGGTAGTTGGGTAAAAACCTTAATATGAAAGGACTTTTAATTTCGACAAATACTCTATCAAACTTATATTCAGGCAACTTTGCTGCCGGTGTCTTCGCTTCAATCTGGCGCATTTTCTCTATGTGTTGTTCAGCGAACAATCGCCACGTTGGGTCAACACTGCCCCAATCAATCTCTACAAGCTGGTGTCTTGGTTCACTTTCATTTTGTGTAGGACTTGACGATTTTTTAAAAAATGAAAAATACCCAAGCGTAACAAGGACGATGACAATTATGAGGGTAATGGTAATAATTATTTTACTTCGCATATATTTTGTTAAAAATTTTTCTTTTCTTCTTTCCATTAAAACATGGTTCGAGCCGATTGTTTTTCCGGGCTCTTTGGCGGTTTTGAAATCTCGCGGCGAAGCCGCTCCGAATTCGCGGGGGGTTCCTCGCCGCCGCAGGCGGCGAA
>MGAF01000016.1:0-4723 GCA_001789635.1 Candidatus Roizmanbacteria bacterium RIFCSPLOWO2_01_FULL_35_13
GACGCTAATACAATACCATTGTCAATAAACCTTCTCTCCTCTTCCGTGGTCAGATCAGTCAGCGTTGTCACAGGATACATTTTTGGTTTTTCTACAAATTCAGCAAGATTCCATTCTTGAGGATAATTCCATGATAAAACCTTGATTCCTTTACAATTGGCATAATCAATTGATTCAGTCGAAATTTTTGTGTTTGTCGCCACCCAAACTCCGTCCAAATTATTTTTCCCTTTGATATCTAGGAATCTTGCGTAAGTGTAGAGAAGAACATGAATATCAGTTTTACCTACTCTTTGATTATGAAATTTCGCTTCGATAACCTCTCGTTTACCGTCTTTCTCTAAAAGCAAATCTATCTCATGACTCACGCACTCACCTTCCATAATCAAATCCGTCTGTACTTTATATCCTTGGTCTGCAAAAATCTTCCCTAAATACTTCTCGAATGGAAATCCTGTGGGCCCAAGTTCAAAAATTGCTTGCCTGAGATTAAAACGAAGAGCGCTTTTTTTGTCGCGGCCGACTAAAAACTCGCGAATATGATAAAAGATCTCATCTGTTGTAATTGTGTTGTCAGCTTGTACTTTTTCTTTAATGTGAGCAAGAACCCGGTCATGAAGTTCTTTTGGAACTCCCACCCGCTCCATTGAGCAGATAACTCTATGGTCATCAAAAGGCACCTCACTCCCATCCCTCTTTATAACAGTAATTGGTTGGGCAGCCATGTTTTTAGTATACAGTATTCAGTATAGAGTATTAAGTATTTTTGCTCTTGCAATTTTCCAAAAACAAATGCGAGAATTAATTATGCAAGAAGAAATATCTATGGAAGCTCCTCAAACAGTAAATCCTTCCGAACGGCCACTTGATAATATACCACCTAAAAAACCTCCATTTTTAACTCCAAGAATTTTAATCATATTCGGAATTTTTCTTATAGTAGTCTTGCTTGTTTTTACGGGAATGTTCATATTGTTACCAAAGACCGAAAAACAAAAATCACAAACTCCAATTACTTCTAATTCGACTCCCGTAATAACACCTACCCCAGTTCCCGAAGACGCTCTGGAAGCCCCAGAACTTTACCCCGAATTTGAATGGGAGGAATTTATTGAAAGCGAGCTTAATAAATCTCTTAGTGAGAGTGCTTTATATTCTCAGAAAGGTAATTGGGGATCAATTCGGATGAATGGAAAGGAGTGGACAGCTTCGAAAGATAATCTAGATAGAGATTCTATGGAAGTTTTACTTACTGGTTTTGATGAATATTATAATTCAGAATTAACACAGAGGGGCTGGAGTTATATTTATGAGGATGAACAATATAATCTTGTGCCACTTTCTGCTGATGGACCGGGAGGATCTATATGGGGATATATTAAAGTTAATGATGGTAAGCTAAGGGTAATTTTACTCCAGAAACTTACACCCATTGAAGACTTTGGAGGAGTTGCTACATGTCCATGTAGCATTGGGTTTAGAGTATTTGTTAGTGATATCGAGTCAATAGAAGAGTTGGTTAAACGAATAAACTAGGGAAGTAAAGCTTCTATATCTTTATTTAGAATTTGATATGCGGTTTCACTAACGCCTTTTCCTTTCTGCTTTGTAATTTCCTTCTGCATTGATTTCAAAAGATTAATAGAAGCCCTCTTAGTCCAAACGTTCCCACTCAAACCTTTTGCTACTCTTGCCTTTGCCAAAAGGCTAAAATATACACCACGACTGCTTATGTCTCCACTCGCCCTCAAAGCATTTATATCATTAATAAGACTGTCAAAAGTAACAACCTCGGCCAGTGTCGAAGGGTCATTTTGAGAATAGGCAAGATCAAACTCATCACTTGCTCCCGCCCCAACAAATCCTTCAATCTTGTGGTGCGTTTGAGCTCCATCTTCTTCAAACGTATGTATGTTTAAAGTATAATTTCTATTTTCCCCGCTAGATAATGCGATCTGATATTTCTCTTCCGATGGTTCTGGAAGGGAAAAGATATTTGCTCCAGTGCCTGCTTCTTCTGCCTCACCCTCACTGTTAGGATTGCTAATTGGTGATTCAAGAGTATAAACTGATCCGGGAATCTCAGTATAGATTGTTATGTTTCCATTTTCGAATATCTTTCCTGTCTTCCTGCCCTGGAAATCGGTTATCAATAATTCCACGTTGGGATTTACTACAAAATATAAATGACTTAAGTCTGTTTCTGAAGGAATATATCTATGGAGATCTGTATAATCATTGTTATCAAAATTTGCAAGATCTAAATAATTCCACTCAGGATCATTAACTGCTATTGATGTATCCGTAAAGCCTTTTGGAACTACATAGTGTGTCTTTTTAGGACCCCCGTTTGTAACCTTAATAATTGGTGGCGCTCCAACCGTTTCGCCCGCGATCTCTCTTAATTCAAGGTCTTCATTGAACACATCATGACTTGAAAAAGGTATTGCGGTAAGTTTGTACTCAGCTTTTTCTGCGTCGAACAATTCCTGAGTTAAGGAACCAATGACCGGCCAGATAATAGTAGAATAAGCATTGGCCCCTGAACCACCATACGAATACCCGTCATTATCCTCATCTTTTAACCATTCATTTAAAGTCCCTGGGTCTATTGGTGTTCCATCGGCAAACTCTGTCATTCCATGATAATTAAGAATCATAGCAGCCGATGTTACAGCACACCCCCACCTTTCAAAATCAGGGTCGCTAAATCCAAGAAAATTAGCATGATCGTATTCTTGATCTCCCCATAGACCGCCTCCGGGTACACCATTGTTTTGACTATAATAAGGAACATTTAAAATTACGTTTACTGGGGCGTAATAAACAGTATTAAGATATGATGCTCCGTTGTGTCCGCCGGTAAGATAAACATAATCTCCTGAAACAGCAACCGCTCCACAACAAACAGGTTGGGGAATATAATTTCCGCTTAATTGCCACGGTTCGATTGTTCCATCACTATTTATCGTAGTGTAATAAATTTTATCAAGGGCATTAATTCCGTTGTACCCTCCAACAGATACTAACGTCGAGCCAATTCGAATTACTCCCGCTCTATAAACTGCCTCCGGCAATGCGGAGGTCTCCGCAAATGCGGAAAGAGATCCGTCAGGATTGACCGATGCTTTGTATGCTTTATCTCGAAAAACACTCCCATTTTTCCCTCCAAAAACAATGATATTATTATTGTATTCAACCATCCCAAATCCAGACAAAGGTTCCGGAAGCAATCCAACAAGTTCCCAATCGCCAAGACTTCCATCAAAATTAATATCCGCACCATAAATCTCATCCTGCGCTCCACTATTATTAAATCCCCCCGCATAATAAATCCTACCCCCAACAATCACCGCATTCCCAATAGACGTACCCTGAGGCAATGAATTGAGTTGTATCCAAGAGTTAACTGTTCCATTAATATTTAGGTTTCCAACAAAAACCTTCGGTACGTGATTTAAGGCCGAGCCAGGATTTTCTTCTCTACCACCTAAGACATAAATATAATTGTCTTTTTTAGCTAAACTATGAAAGATTAAGGCAGTGGGCGTTAAAGAGGTTGTAGTCCAACTGTTAATACTTCCATCGGCAGAAGGTGTAGCAGTAAGTACATCAAATTTACTCTGACCAGTAACAGCAGATCCTCCAACTACGGAGACCTTATTTGCATGCGAAAACGAACCGTGACTTGCAAGAAAATATGGCAATTGCAGAGTGCTTGACCAACTCCCCAAGGGATCTTCTGCGAATACTATCTTAGGAATTCCTAAAATGATTAACAGTAAAGACAATAAGGCAAACAGCTTGCTAAATAAATTCACTATTTTAGTATAATCAATTACTATTAGATAAAGTCAAGTGTTTTATGAAAAAAACTGATCGAAAGGATATTCACGAAAAATATCACAAAAAAACGAAAGCACAACATAGGATAATCGACGAAAAAAATTTCACATATAGAATTATTCTTTCTGTAATTAACAAATATTTAAAGGGCAGAAAAAAAATTTTAGATATTGGTTGTGGAGCGGGAACTATTGATTTTTATCTCGCGGACAAAGGACATGATGTTACTGGTATCGACATCTCCGGTAAAGCTATAGGGTCATGCATCCAAACTGCAAAAAATCTTGGATTGAAAAATGTTAAATTTAAGCAGGTCAATTTTCCGAAAGAAACAATTAGCGGCAAGTTCGACTTTATTATTTGTTCAGAAGTAATCGAACATTTGGAAGACGATAAATTAGCAATAGAAAAAATTGTTAAACTTTTGAAAAAAGGAGGAATTCTTATCCTTACAACGCCCTCCGAAAGCGCACCTCTTCACAAATGGGGCTTAACAAAGGCCTTTGATAAAAGAGTCGGACACTTAAGAAGATATTACATTGGGAAAATTAATGGAATGATAACCATATCAGAGTTAAAAATTCTGGAATCAAAAATTACAGAAGGGCCTTTAAGAAATTTTCTCTTTATAAATCCTGTTGCTGGAAAATTCGTAAAAGTAGTCAATCGCTTTTTTTCCGGCCCAGTCACTATCATGGATAATTTTACTGTCAAAATTTTTGGGGGATCGGATATTATTATTGTTGCTAAAAAGTTGGGGGGCGAATAATGTTGTTATAAAGGCGGTGAAGATTTAGTTAGGCGTATTGGGACCATTGGGCTTCTTCTTTGAGTTTTTCAAGTTTTTTAACGCGGAAAAATCCTCCCTTTTTAGCAA
>MGAF01000016.1:4846-5051 GCA_001789635.1 Candidatus Roizmanbacteria bacterium RIFCSPLOWO2_01_FULL_35_13
GAGTCATAGCCTCACAGTATTGAGTAATATTTACATCGTTGAACGCCCATATCATTGGGAAAAAATCCCCGGGTTTAAAGATTATGAGGCTTAATTCCTGCCCGGATTCGGACAAAGTATAAAGTCTCACATAGCCACGAATTAAATAGAATACGCCAGCTGGGGGGCCGTCAGGCCGAAGAATTACTTCGTGCTTTTTGTAATT
>MGAF01000017.1:0-147 GCA_001789635.1 Candidatus Roizmanbacteria bacterium RIFCSPLOWO2_01_FULL_35_13
TGCTGATGGTCGCGTGACCTCTGTTCCTTTTCATACAGAAGATTTAGGCAAAGGATTACTTCGTAAAATTCTTAACCAAATTAAGATTTCACCAGAAGAATTGCGAAAGCTTATTGAAAAGTAAATTCAAACTAGAACTTTTTGGCT
>MGAF01000017.1:229-17170 GCA_001789635.1 Candidatus Roizmanbacteria bacterium RIFCSPLOWO2_01_FULL_35_13
TTTTGAGGCGTCGAGTATCTCAAGAAGCACTAACTCGTTTTTGGGAGAGAAATGGGCGATGACATCTTTTGACTGCTCTGCATAGTCAATAGGTTTATCGTTAAACTCAATCATTAAAACATCGTCTTGTTTGTTGTAATTTAATTTCATTTTAATAGTACCTTCCTTTGGGCGCTGGATAAAAAGTAATCACCGTTATTATATCATCTTCCAACTTGTAAACTACTCGAAGCACATGTTTTGAATCCATACTTTTTGAAGCAATTATTTTTGGAAAATCAGACTCTTTATCTTCGTGGTCCGGTTTTTCAATCACTTCTTTAATAAATGCTTTGTTGGCTGTAAAATTGTGCTTTTTAAGCATTGCGACTTTATCGACGGATGCGTGCTTGGTAAATACAATCTTCACCTGCTTATTCTAGCAAAAGAGAACTTTTTGGGTTCAAAATGCCAATAAGTATTATATGGGTGCTGTTAATTAGGATTCTGCAAATTTTGGAGAAACTCACCGGTGTCTGAATCATAAATTATCCTTCGCCTGTTTCCATCAGAAGTCCAAGCTAAACTTAATAGATTTTTGCTTCTATTTACCTCAATGTTGGTTGCGCCAGGCTCAAAGAACTCTACGAGTTTTTCAACAATTGCCGGTTCATCAAGCGATACACTGAGTTGCTCTATCGACTGCTTGACTATACCAGATCCGTTTTTCTCACCAAGACTTTTTATCCGACCATGAAGTTCTCGTGGTATTTGCAATCTTAGCCAAACTCTTTCTTGTCCTGCCATGGGTGAGAATTATAAAGAGTTGAAATCAATCAGTCAACTATCGGTCTAATTTTGTGTCAATTCAAACTTGACTACCGAGTTTGACTCGGTGCCGGGGATCCCTTCACATTCGTTCAGGATAAACTCCGTCCCGCAGAGCGGGACTCCACTCTACAGACACACTTCAACTCTCACGGCTACACTGAGCGAGTCATGCGCGTTGAAGTGTGCCGGGGGTCGGAGTTACTTCGTCATTTTATTCCTCAGCATAAACTTCTCCTCCGACCAAGTATCACAAATCCCAATTGCGAAGGTGCAATGGGAATTTGTGGTGCCGGGAGTCGGAATCGAACCGACATAGCCCGTTTTTCAGACGGGTGCGTTGACCACCTCTGCCATCCCGGCTCGTCAGACTTGACTTTGCTTATCAGTTTTTGTGTCGCAACAAAAACTTTAACGCTATGTAATTCTTCCTCTTCAAATGCTATCGCATTTGAGTTTTGAAAAGCAAAAAGCAGTTAACTCTAGTGGGCACTGAGGGATTCGAACCCCCGACCTTCGCAGTGTAAATGCGACGCTCTAAACCAGCTGAGCTAAGTGCCCGTGCGGACGAGAGGACTCGAACCTCCAACCCTTGCGGGATACGCACCTCAAGCGTACGCGTATACCAAATTCCGCCACGTCCGCTCGTCGAAATGGATTTCGCTGTAGAGTTTTGTTAACACAAAACTTTGACTCGCTTCATCATTTCTCCTTTTCAAAATCCTACGGATTTTGATATTATCCCAAAATCGAAGATTTTGGAAAGGAAGAACAAACTTAAATATGAGCGAAGTATTTTTAATACCTTCGCGAAATACAAAAGTTTAGTTCTGACGAGTGCAGATGAGAGGACTCGAACCTCCAACCCTTGCGGGATGCCGCTCTGAACGGCACGCGTATACCAATTCCGCCACATCTGCGTTTCTCACCTTCGCCAAATCATGCTGGCGGAACGTTCTTTCCGCCACATCTGCTATGCGCAAATTTTAGCATAAAATGATACAATTTTCCCATGCTTGGGCGGATTTTCTTCATTCTTTTTTTGGTCCTTGCTGTCTATATCTTCAACGCTTTTTTAAACCCAATACCCAGAAGAAATATGGTTGAAGGCTTTAGACCTTTATACGGTGTTTCTTACAGTTTTGAGCAGGCCGGTTGGTATGGCCTGGATCCAAAAAAATCATATGTTGATCTTCTTGATAATCTTAAGGTTGACTGGGTAAGACTCCCCTTTTTCTGGGATCAGATGACCCTCCCTCTCCGCCAGTCGGCGGATTCGGAAGGGCAAGCCGAATGGACATTTAATAAGAATTTTGAAGATCTGAAATGGGCGGTAAGTGAAGCTGATAGGAGGAATATCAAAGTGATTATTGCCCTTGGTGCAAAAACCCCCTAC
Source organism: Candidatus Roizmanbacteria bacterium RIFCSPLOWO2_01_FULL_35_13 (assembly GCA_001789635.1). GTDB lineage: Bacteria > Patescibacteriota > Microgenomatia > UBA1406 > GWC2-37-13 > 2-01-FULL-40-13. The sequence goes on from MGAF01000017.1 coordinate 2,433, forward strand.
TTTCCCGAATATCATTGGCCAAAAGAGATAGCATCTAAGGTTAGATTTGGTGAGCAGATCACTTCATCTCACCCGGTGGCTTCTGACATCTTAGAAATTGATAAAAAGGTTGTTGGGGAACTTTCATCATATGACAATATTATTTACTGGCAAGTTGAAAATGAACCGTTGATCGGGAACGTCAATAAGTGGAAGATTGATTCCTCCTTAATCGCAAAAGAAGTTGAGATAGTTAAACAGGCTGATTTCAAAAAAAGACCTGTGATTTTAAATCATGCCGCCGTTGGATTTTATGACAAAAGCTGGCAGAAATTATTGCCAATTTTACAGCCAAATGATGTTTTTGCTGTCAATACTTTTTTCAAAACGAAGGGCACAGATTTAGTTACAGCCAAGATTTTTGGCCGCGAAATTCATATATTGTGGCCGAACCATCTCGTTTGGCCTGTTCATTCGTGGTTTTTCCTTTCGCCTAACTATCAAGCGATTAAACAGAAAGTTGAAGACATGGGTCTTAAATTTTGGGTGCTTGAAATGCAGTCTGAACCCTATATTAAAAAACTTGATGAGGCTAACGATCCAATTCTTACTTTCTCTCCCCAAGACATAGAATTGGGGGACAAATTTTTAAGGTCCTACAAAATTGAATCGATCGGTCTATGGGGTGCGTCTTTTTGGCAATATAGACAGAAAAATGGAGATAGCTCTTGGACTGAAGCGGTCCAAAGCTTGATCAACCATTAACTATCAACATATAAACTATAAACTTCGACTATTGATTATACAGTTTGTATGAAACTGAAACTTCAATTTGCGTTATTTGATTACTTGCATCAATTGTAAAGGCTACTAGCTGTTCTTTGTTTTGAGAAAGGCCGATGTAGGCGTTTGTGAGTCTTTCGTTTTTGGCCTTTAGATTTTTAACTAGAGTTGTGTTTTGATCAAAGTCAAACGGCACTCCGTCTTTGATATAATCCAGCTTCGTGGCAGCGTCGTCGGGAGTTGTTGGTTCGCAGCACGAGCTGGACATGATGATAAAATTTACCTTTGGTGTTTTCATATAACCTATCAGTGCCTGATAATTTCTAGAGTTTATAGCCGCCTTGATATTTTCTTGAATGTCTTTAAGGGTAAGTTTAGTTGATTGTGAGGGTGACGGTGCTATTGATGGGGAGGGCGATGTTTGTGGCAAAGAAATTGACGAGGGGCCCGACTCTTCTTTGACGAGCTGTTTTGCAAGTTTTTGGTTCTGGAATATTAAGTATCCGCCACCAGCAAGAAGAATGACAACGATGATTGCAAGTAGTATTGGTATTGCTTTGTTCACAAATTAAAGAATAGTTTAATTTGAGACTAAAGTCAAAATCTGGTTTAATTTGGCCATGGCAAAAAAGGTAGCTGTTGTAACAGGTAGTGCAAAAGGTTTAGGATCTGCAATTACGCTTGCGCTTGCTCAAGAGGGGTTTACGGTTGTTGTTCACTATCTAAAAAGCAGGCAAGATGCAGAATTAGTTTTGGGGCAAGTTACGAAGAAATCGCCTGAGTCAATTCTTGTCAGCGGAGACATTAGGGACGAAAGAGCGGTTGATAAGATTTTTGCAGAAATTTTCAAGAAATTTAGCAAGGTCGATTTGCTGGTCAATAACGTCGGCAATTTTATTTATAAACGGTTTTCAAAAACAACGATTGACGAATTTAAGGATATTGTCGAAAGCAATGTTTATTCTACATTTTTCTGCTCACGGGCGGTTTTGCCAGCTATGAGAAAACGGAAATTTGGACACATTATTAACATTGGCACAGTTGGTGTGGATAGCCTAACTGTCCGCGAAAAGTCGACGCCGTATTTTATGGCTAAAAACGCTCTTTATTTTGTAACGAAAGCAATGGCTTGGGAGGAGGCAAAAAACGGGATTCATATCAATATGATCTCTCCGGCTTCACTGGAAACTGATATCTTTAAGGCTGGTGATTTTCCAATGGGCCGATCGGCAAGTTATGGGGATGTGATAAAGGTTCTTAAATTTTTGATTTCAGAAAAAGCTAATTACATTAACGGGGCAAACATTGAGGTTGCCGGAGGTTTTATTCCCGGCCTAGTTTAAGATTGTTGGAATATTTGACAAGTGAGGCTTTAGCACAGTACTCTTATATACGAATGAAGGTTCGTTCACCTTTACCCAAAAGTAAACTGCTTTTTGTTCTAATTTTTATCTTTCTTGGTTTTATAGCTCTTCAGATTCCAATTAATCAGATTGTTGGGTCGCGAGTTTCATTTACTCTCTTTGATTTACTTGCACCAATTAGTGGGACGTTTTTGGGTTCAGTTTATGGAGTAATTGTTGTATTTTTGATACAAGGATTTAATCTTCTAGCTCATGGAATTTCAAATCTCGACAAAGGAGCAATCATTCGGCTATTTCCAACGTTGTTTGCAGTTTTATATTTTTCTCTGGCTACAAAATCAAAGAAGAACAGTAACTATATTTTGCTTTTCCCTATTCTTTCTATAATTGTCTTCAATTTGCACCCAATTGGTAAAACTGTTTGGTTTTATTCTTTATTTTGGTTGATACCTCTTTTTGTTTGGCCACTAAGGAATAGATTCTTGTTGGCAAGAGCGCTTGGGGCAACTTTTACAGCTCACAGTATCGGCGGTGCAATTTGGATTTGGGTTTTTAACCTTCCCGCCGCGGTTTGGGTCTCCTTGATACCAATTGTGGTAATAGAGAGAGGAATTTTTGCCCTTGGAATTAGCGCATCCTACATTTTGATGAATAATATTTTGGCGTATCTTGCCAAGAAGCGATTATTGACGGCAGGCTTTTCAGTTGATAAGAAGTACATTCTTCAAATCCTAAAATCCTAAATCCTATCGCTCTTCGTGCTACAATGAGTCCACAATGAAGCTGCTGAGACTAATTGATAAACTTTTGCGTCCTTCGATTGCTTACGCGCATTGCGACGTGCCTTGCGGGATTTATGACGTGCGGCCGGCTCAAATTGCAGCAGAGACCATCGTTAAGATGGTTGAGAAGATCGAGGCTTTGCCAAAGGAAAACTCAACAGTTGCTGATAGAAACTTATCTGTTAGAGCCGTTTGGACTAAGGAAGAACATGCAAGGCGCTGCAAGGAAGAACTTTTAATTTTATGGACTGATTTTTTCAAGCCGGAACACTTGGAAATGTTTCCGGATCTGCACGAGACTTTTTGGCAGGCGGCAAAGCTTTGCTCTCGCAATAAGCAAGAAGTTAACATGGATGCCGCTCAAGAGCTCAAAAAAGCTGTTAATGATATTGCCGCGATGTTTGCCAAGGCCAAAGCTGCAGCGAAAAAATAGTATCAAGTATCTAGTATATTGTATTTAGTATTTAGAAATTAGAATAATTAGTTATTAAAAATTTGTTTCGAGTCCCCTTTTGCCGATTTGTTGTTCGCGACAGGAGCATGGAGCCTTTCCTGCGTGAGGGAGATCATGTGCTGACCTTAAATTGGGGTGGGGTGAAAGCTAGCGATGTTATCGTGTTTAGGCATTTCCCTAGTCATTCAGGAGCGAAGACCCGTAAGACGGGTCGAAGCGATAGAATCTCATTAGTAAGAGGGATCCTATCGTGGTCGTTGCCACTCCAGGATGACAAAAAGGCCTATTTTGTTAAGCGGGTCAGAAAAATATCAGGCCGACATATATTTGTAGAGGGCGATAATAAAAAAATGAGCGCCAAGGTTGGGTCGATAAAGGTGGGTCAAATTGTCGGAAAGGTTATTTTAAAATATTAGATTACTTTTTAGCTCTTAATGATTTTAAAATTTTTAAGTGTTTTTCCAAATACCAAAGGATTGCAGCAATAATTGCGGCAGCAATTACAATTTGAAATTTTCTAAAGTACACTTCCAAAGCAGCCCAGTTTTCTCCTAGGGCATAACCAAGGTAGGTAAGAAGCGCTGACCAGATAAGACAGCCCAAAAGTGTGTAGAGAGTGAATTTTTTAATGTCCATTTCAAACATTCCGGCAGGCAGTGATATGACTGTTCTTATTCCAGGTAAGAGTCTGGAAATAAAAATGATTTTGTCACCGTATTTTTGAAACCAATTATGTGCCCTCTCGTAATCGTGTTCTGAAAGCAGAATTAATTTGCCATACTTTCTAATTAATTTTAGAAGAATAGTTTCTTCCAAGAAGTAGCCAATGTAATAGGCTATATATGAGCCAACTAGATTGGCAATTGTGCCTGTTAAAATTATCGCAAGAAGTGAAAGTTTTCCACTTGATGCCAAAAAGCCCGAAAAAGGCATTGTAATTTCTGAAGGGATTGGAATAAGTGCAGACTCTAGTGTCATAAGAACAAAAATACCGACATAACTTGTTGATTCGATTAGCTTTATTATGTAGTGGGCTAAAATCTCTAACATCTCAGGGGATTTCTACTTCTTCAACTTTAACTTCTTCTATCTTGCCATAAGCGCAGGATCCGGGGTCGGGTATTACGGTTTTGTCTAGTGCAGTAACGTTTAGGTTGTTTTATAGAGTATCATTAATCAAAGCAAAGGTGCAATTGCAGATTAGCTTGCTTCTGTTGCCATCTACGATCCCCCTTCGTACATATTTTAGAAAAGGAGTTGTTTTGGAACGAGGCTTTTGGAATAAGATAACTAGTTGCTTTTTGTATATTTTTTAGTCTTGAGGAAGAAATAAGTTAGCAGTCCAAGTGAAGTGCCAAGCAAAGTGCCGCCAATTACGTCTGTGAGCCAGTGTTCACCGAGGTAGATTCTGGAGATCATCATAAGAGCCGTAAAAATCAAAATTGAGACAACCGCATGTGCTCGTTTATCTTTAAAATTTAAAGCTGTGAGCAAAAAGACTGCGATAAAAGTAATTCTGAATATGTGCCCGGATGGGTAGGAATAATCGGTATGAACATAGCCGCTTGGGAAGATTAAACCCACATAGCGAAAGTAAGTTGGCGGCGGCGATGGGTGCAATAAAAAACGTTTGCCAAAAATTTCCAATAGAGTTCCAAATACATATAGAGAAATGATTGGTAGACTTAAATTGTGACTTCTTTTAAACAAGTAAGCGACTCCCGCTACAAATGCGATGGTTGTAACTTCAAAAGAGCCCAGAAGACTTAGGAGGGAGAAGGAAGTATCAAAAGCTCTGGGGATATTTTTTTGTAAAATAATTGTGGTTGTCAGGTCAATAGTCTGGAAAGTGCCTGTGGAGACGATGTATGAAAAAACAATAAAAAAAACGGCAATAGCGCCAGATATAAAAAAGTATGTTTTTGGTGTCACACTTTATATCATAACAGTTATTTTATTTCGATAATTTTATTGACAATTTTGCCGATCGGTGTTTTTACTTCAACACTAGCCCCAACTTTTTTGCCAAGCAAAGCGCTGCCGATAGGTGATGCTTCTGAAAGCCTTCCATTTGCCGGATCGGCTTCCAGTTTGCCAACGATGGTGTAAACTGTTTGTTTACCATTGCTTGCGATAGTTACAGTAGAGCCAAGACTTACAATATCGTTTTGTTTTGTTTCAATAACGTGAGCGTTTCTAATTAGCAATTTAAGCTCTCTTAGCCTGTAGTCAATGTAGGCGAGCGCTTCTTTTGCTGCATGATATCCTGCATTTTCGGCAAGATCGCCTTGCTCGCGTGCTTGCGACATTCTTTCAACAACACCGGGCCGTTTGTTTTCTAAATCGTCATGTTCTTTTTTAAGATTTTCCAAACCTTGTTTTGTTATTTGGATGTCAAGTGGTTTTTTCATGAGTGTTAATACTAAATATAATAACAATTTTTAGAGGGCATAGGCAAAAGGATTGGCTTTGCGGGGTCTTTTTCTAAGTCTTAAAATCCTATAGTTGCTTTTCGTAATAATAATGTGTTATTATATACATAAGCTTAAGTTAGAAGCGTTTTAAAAGTTTTCGATACTTCAAGAAATTAATTTTTCCATATCCCTAAACTTCTTAATTCAAATCTTATTTAAGTTCTCAAGAAAGGAGGAATGTATGGCAAAAAGATTATTCGTTGGAAACCTTACCTACAGTGTTACAGGCGCGCAACTGGAAGAACTGTTTTCTCAAGTAGGAAAAATTACCAGCCTAAATTTAATTACAGATAAATTTTCTGGCCAAAGCAAAGGATTTGCTTTTGTAGAATTAACTACAGATGCGGAAGCCGATGAGGCTATCAAAAAATTCAACAATTTTGAATTAGATGGTCGAAAGATTGTTGTTAACGAAGCACGTCCTCAGGAAAATAGAGACAGATCAGGCGGCGACAGAAGATACAACAAACCAAGAAGTTGGTAAGCCTTTTTGAAAGAATAAAGAGTGGGAACTTTGTTTAGGAAATTATTGCGGGCTTCAGATTTAGAGTTGTTTGATATTATTAATGATCCCTACTTTTATTACCGCTTGGCCAAGGCCGGCGCATATACTTGGCAGGAATGCCATTTCTGGCTTTGCTAAGCTTTCTTTTGGCTATTTCCAGCCACTTTCGGCTTTTTTCCCAAGAAGTTTTTATCATTATTTTCTAACTATACCAGCAAAACAAAAATCACCTAAAATTGAGGCTAAAAATGTTTTGTGCCGGTACGTCGACGATGTTAGAACTTTTTGGGTTCAAAATCAGTATAACTTTTTTGCATCGTAGAGTTTATCTAATTTTGGTAGACTTTTTAACTAAAACAGCTGTGTTTGTAAATCTTAATCGGCCACTTCATAACCCGCTCTAAAATCTAAAACTGCTTTCATTGTTAGTAACACATCAGTCAATAGGAGGAAATTTAATTCGGCGTTAATCAGTTTCTTACTAGGGTTACCCTCATTTAAAATACATTCAAGCATCGTGAGAGCAAGTATCCACTGATTTCCACCAGCTTTGTCATCCCATGCATCATAATATTTTTTATATCTTTCATGCAGTTCTTTCTTGGCTTCTATCGGAAACGCAATCTTTTGGTCTTCAGTTTCAGCAAAGTTTTCATGGCCAAATATGTAAATCCTGTGTAATTCCTCCAGCGCTTTCCGATCCTCACCTAAAGCCTTAGAAATGATCCAAAGATTCATTATGGCTATTTCTCTCGCAAGTGAAAACTTTTGGTCTTCGTTTAATTCAAACCCTTGTTTCTCAAGGGTTTCAGAAAATGAAGCATAAAATTCCCTCGAAAGTTTCTTACAAAACAACCAAAGCCCTTGACCTAACTCTTCCGATGTTACCTTCTTCTTCCTATTAAAGATTGGCATATGATTTGCTTTAGTTGACAGGTCGAAGATCTTAGAACTTTTTGGGTTCAGAATCAACTTTAAGCTGGCACTATTGGACTATGTTGGAACCTTTTATTCGGAACAATTAGCTATTCCTTGTTTTGTCTTATAAAGTAGATAGTTCAACTAATCCAATACACTTTCTTAACCATCTCATATTCCAATATCCCAATCCCTTTTCAATGTCATCGAGATCTTTAATCCTATCGGGATGCATGTATTTATTTCGAAGGGTTTCATAAAACTTGAAGGCAGTTGATACAATTTCCTTGTCTTTTGCAAAACACTTTTCAAACTGCACCCAATTGTTTTTTTTAATAATCAGGTCTTTTAAGTGTGATGTGCTAGCAAATCTCAACTTTTCTTCCTGTGGTAGAGATGTTAACCTATCTTCTTTCCAGGGAGATTTTGAAATATCCTTTTTAATGATATTCTTTATATATTCCTCAGTATCTGAAGGTATACCCTTTTCCCACCATTCTTTTCCAAACAATAATTTTAACTCTTGAATTATAAAGGATTTCAATTCTACTTCTGTTTCATCTATTAGGTCTTTAATCCTTTCATCACTTTCATTTTCAGGTATACCAGGATTCCATCCTCCTTTTTTCCACAATTCTATACCGAAATCTGTTCTTTCTTTAAGATCCCACAGCAACTTTTGTGTATTCTCTACAATCATTTCCCTATTAGTATCACTGCGTATTTTATTTCTTTCTTCCTGTGTCATATTTTTTATTTTTTCTATGACCGGTTTAAGAATTTCTATTGTTTTTTCATTAAATCTGTCTTTATTTTTTGCGAAATAGATACTTTTATCTTCATAAAATTCAAGGTATCTCAATAATTGTCTGAGAATGTTTAGCAGTATTCGTATTCCTACATTTGAACAAAGTAGCCCTTTTTCAGCTTTCTCCCAGTCCTCGGGAAAAGACTTTGAAATTGTACTGAGATATTCTTTTATTACTTCAAGTGCAGTATCTATAGTATTGTCATAGTTCTCATCGAATAAAAGATTCTCTTTTTTCCTTATCAGCCTATTTTCGTTAATAGCAATACATATTCTTGTTAACGACAGGTGTGCTTTTTTTTGAATATCTTTAGATTGTGATGGTAGTTTAATTAACTGATGCAGCGGTGAATCTTTATCTGAATTTAATTTTTTAGATATTTGCGAGATAGCCCTTAGTTCTTGCTGTCTTGTATCAGTAGAGTCTGTATATAAATCTGAATACAGATCCCATAAAAGCCCAGCACTTACTGGTTTTTGCTCTTTATTGATGTCTACGAACAACTTTGCTTGATCCTTTACTGCTATGTTGTCAAAAGCTAATACCGGGATATATGCATCCTCTGATTTACCTGAGTTTAAATAACCATATAACCGGTGCTGTCCGTCAATAATCCATGCACTACCATATTGTCTAGGTAAAGTAAGCGTGCCCAGTACAATATCTCCTACTTTACCTTTCTGTTCGAAGATGGGTTCATTCGTAAAATTCACGATAATATTATTAGCAAAGTAGCCTCCGCCTTGAACATACTCCCTAATGCTCTCGAGTTTAGTTTTATTTAACATTCTTTGATAGGTATGCATTATTTCTTCTGGGTTTCTTTCTTCCCTTCTATGAATATAGGTTATTCCACTTAGTAATTTTTCTGGTTGGATAACAAAATAATAGTATTTGTTATCACCCTTACCCCCGCGTATTGCTGGCACCTGTATTGACTCAAGGAGTTTATTATTTCTAAAAAGGTTCGAATACATTATGACTCTAGCATGAGCCCCAAATTGTTCTGTCATAGTCATATATGATTGTGTTTCTTTTTCTGTCCAAAGAAAGAAATTTTTCTCGATATTTTCTTTGGCTAGTTTGATATTATTTTCTGTCAAAATAATATTTTTAGTTATAAGGAAAAATGTACACCGATAATAATCTTGGTAATGTTCTCTCAATGAATCAATTATTTCCTTTTTTGTATGCAATATTTCACGAATATCTTTAGATAAGTCCTTTTTTGTAGGTTTTTCTGCAGTTTTACATTCGATTAAACAAATGTGGTTATCATCTTTTGCAAATACATCGATCTGTCTTTGATTAGTTCCTACTCCGATCCTTAATTGTCGATCTTCATTCATTTCTTTAAACCCCATTTTCTTAAAAAGAAGCCATATTTCATCTTCAAATAATTCATCTGGGGTCTTATATTTGAGGATTCTTAGGGTTTTCTTATACTTTTTCTGAATTATCCAGTTCTGTTCTTTATACTTTAATGCTAGGGGCTTATCTACTGTTTCTTCTATTACTGGTTTCGCTTTTAATTTGGCAACCCTATCTAGATCGCTATTCTTAATTAAAACACCGGAAACATATTTTGACATCCTAATTTGTGTTAGATTGTGAAAGGTATCTTATTATATTAAAAAGGGACTTAAATATAAAGAAATTTTATTATTAAAATGAGCTTATTATTCGAACCTCAAATTAATAGATAAAAAATTACCCTTAGTTCGATAATGATTTCCAATTAATCATAGATCGTTCTAAAAATGGTAACTAGTTGGCTCTAGTTGACTATGTTAGAATTTATTATATGAAAAATATTGCTTACGCATAACTCTTTATAAATATAAAAAGAGAAATGATAAAAGAGACTACAAATAAATTTTCAATTACAAAAGGTATTTTCTCAAATTCGGCTAAAGCCTGAACTGTCTTAGCGTTTAATAACGCATTATGCTTTTTCTCTTGACTAGTCTTATAAATTCTACAAAAAAATAAATTTCTGGGAAAAATTATTGAATATATACAAACACCTAAAACCTTTAATTTATCAATAAAAGGATATTTATATTCTTCATCGAAGTCTTGAGCCTGAAATGCTCTCCATTTTAAGGTATAGTGCAAACGACCTTCCAAGAATAAGGCGATAAACCCCAAAACAATAGTTAATAAAAATAAGTACCAAGAAGTTCTTAAATTGCTTACATTTGTTGCAACGCTTAATTGTGGTATAGAGATTAGTGTTACAGAAAAAGCGATTATTGAAGAACAAATTAGGATTATCTTATAGATAACATCTCTTGATATAAATCTCGCAGACGCTAAGTCAGTATCAAGTTCTTTAAACTTTTCCTTAAATTCTTCAGATATTCTTCGGATACTTTCGCCAGCGTTTTCGTTCATTAGTTGACTATGTAGGAACCTATCATTCAAGTACCAGCTCCTTCCTTCTCTAGTTCTTCATAAGCAGATATAATCACTTTCATCCATCCTATTTTGCTAATTAATCCGTTTCTTAGTCTGTCTAAATGCCAACCAGACTTAAACAACTCCTTTACATTTTTTGATTCCGTATTTGAGCCATACTGACATGCCATCCTTAACTCTTCAAAATCCCTGCTACTTGAAAATCTCACCTCTTTAGCCTTACCAGTAGGACCAATAATAACTCTAGTTACTTCTGGTACATCTCTGAATTTTCTCACGTGACTTCTGTAAACTTTCTCGTCCACATCTTCTTTCTTAACCCACGCTTTTAATTCCTCATCGGCTATTACTAAGTTTTCCCAACCAATCAACAATAGTAAGATGTGCACTGCGTCCTTAGTAGGGGGTAGATGTTTACCTGCTGCTTCAAGATAATACTCGGCATTTAAAATATGCTCTCCAATAGAATTTGGCATTTTTTTCATAACTTCTCGTATTCGTATAGCTGTAGTTGATCAAGCCGCTAATTGGATTGAAATTATCAAGTATCCCGAATTAGTTTATCAGAAATCGCAACGGTTTCTTCAATAAACTACACGCGGCTTGAAAGCCGAGGTTTTCGCTTGCTCGAAATAAAACTGCAATAGCCTCATTTTTTACCCATATAACTGACTGTGAGTTCCTACCAATTCAAAATAATATTCCTGTTTCGACTTAAGGTCTAGTCGTATCGAATATATCGCTCTCCAATCTCCTGTGACATTAATACTGCGGTATCCTTGGAATTTTCCTGTGAGCGCATGGTTATTCAATAGTTGATTCGTGGGATCTTGAACGAATAGACTAATTCTTTCTTTTACTTTTTCCTGTATCTTTTTGGGTGATTTCTTGTATTGTTTCTTGAAGGTGGCTGAATACTTGATATTCATACTCTTTTACTCATCCAACCACTTGAAAGAGTCTTCTGCACTGGCAAAACTTGGAGAAGTATTATCGTCTTTATATTCCTTGTCTGATTTTTTCAATGCTTCAATCATAAATGCTGAAGGTTCCTCACCCACGCCAACTGATAAACGTTGTGTTCGAATGAACTGTTTCAATAATGCTTTCATAACAGCACTTAAGGAAAGTCCTAGCTCTTTTGCTGTTTTTTGAGCCTGGTCTTTCGTCTCAGAGTCTATCTTTACATGTATAGATGTTACATTCATGTACAAGAAGTGTACATAATGTGGCTTAATATGTCAAGCCTCATTTCTAAGCTAAGACGAGGTTAAATCAGTAACTGGCTCTGACTACAGCAGTGAGCATGTCGAAGTGTTGACTATGTGGGAACTTATTATACAAGAAAAATGCAGTAATATAAGTTTCAGTTAATACCCACATTGTTCTCTGGCAGCGGCTATTTGTTTATCCATTTTTGCTGCTTCCTCAACCCTAACGCCTACAAGTTCACCTTGACCTAGCATTTTCCCTTCACCATCGAAGTACTTAACAGAACACTCTACTGGGTCAATTTCACCAGTACAGCCATTTTGACCTAATGTAAATCCAATAGGTGGAATGTTATAAAAAATAATTCTTTCATCAACAGGCTGCTCAAATTCTCCTACCTCTCCTGACTGAATTTTAATAGGAACTCTTCCTTCTTTAACTAATTCTTCTACATTTGCTATAGCTGACAATTCGTCGCCAACTTGCAAAGGTCTTTCGTTATTCATAGAGGAGAATCATACTATATCTAGGCTGATTGTACAAACTATGGGGCAGATAGCTGGCTCTAGTTGACTATGTGGGAACTTATTATCAAAGTATGAAAAGCGAACGAACACTTTTTAAAATTGATTTAATTGTAGCGGGAGTTAGTTGACCTGCAGTTTTTTTGATAATTGAAGAGTTGGCAGTAAATAATTTGTTTGGTCTTACATAGCTTACAACCGGCAAACTACCTTTTGTGAAATCATCAGACATAATTCTGACTGCAAGCTTACTTGTGTAAGGTTTTGAAGTAATCTGACACAAAATTAAGTCATTGAGTTCAGATTTTGCCAAAACTAGTGCTGGTCTTACCTTTTGGCCTTGCAAATTGGAGAAAGGGAACGAAACTAGGACAACTTCACCTATTGCAAACTTGCCCATGCTTCTTCTTCTTCGGGTTGGTTCCAATCAGTGGCAAGAGTTTTTTCTGAAAGCAGTAAAGTTGAGGAAACTTGCTGACTCTTAGCGGGTGCTGCTAAGATTCGTATCTCGCCCTTTTTGACTTGTAATTCCACCTCATCACCAAGACCACTTTCGATAAGTAAAGGTTTTGGTATTCTGACTCCTCTTGAGTTTCCAATTGAAACTAATGTAGTTATCATATGTAATTACATTGTACTTACATATGTTAATTGTGTCAATACTTTTCTGAGGCCAGAAGCGAAGCTGCGGGACTAGGATTATAAATAATCATTACGGATCTGTCGATTACTTCCACAATGACTCCTTCTTTTCTCGTCTCCATCCTTTTATTTCGGCTTCACGACGCCTTGCTTCGATAAGCGTTTTAAATTGTTCGGAGTATTTTAGAATAACGGGTCTTCTGGTCTTCGTATAATGTGCACCCCATTTTGATTGGTTATGCTGTTTCACTCTTTTCTCTATATTATTTGTACAGCCGACATAGAAGGAGTTATCGGAGCACTCAAGGATATAGACGAAATAAGACATAATTCAGGTTATCATTTCGTCGCTTCGCTCCTCAATGTCTTCATTTTTCTAAAGGGTCGAAGTCATGAGCGAAGCGAATGACGCAGACTCTGAATTTTGAATGAAATGAAAAATGAAGAGCTGGGAGTAGTTGATGATTTCCGAACCGCTGATTGGGTTAAGCTAGTTAAATATCCTGAGTTAGTGATAGAAAAATCTTACAAGTTTTTGGGTTGTTAAATTAAAGTTGAGTTCTTTCTTCTAAAGATTTTTTAATAAACTGCATAGAAGGGCTTTCTTCTGTTCTTCGAAACATTTCGTGAACAACAGATGAAGCAAGTTCTTCTTCTACATGCATCTTCTCTTCATCTGGTCCACCGAAGTGATTTAACACTTTAGTCTCATGATATGCTTTAGCTTCAAGTAATTCATCGTCACTCAGGGTTCTGAGGTCTTTTCCTTCACATGTCATGAGAGGGATTATACTCTTTTGATGCTAAAAGTTCGAATCCAAGCGACAGTTGCACAGTTTGATATAGTTTTTTGAGGCCGAAGGCCCTGGCGAACGAGCGGATCCTTTTATTGTTACGCAAATTATTGAAATCGGACTAGGATGTATGCTTCGCATAGTGTAGTGTACTTCGTTTGCCTTAAGGTGTTCTGTTCGCGGAGCTGCCGAAACGTAACTTTAATATAACCACTCAATTAGCTTGTATATTCAAGGTTTTTGAAGATTTTACGTTTGTTAATCAATTAAGGGAAGAGATAGAAAAAATAAGGCCGTGTATCGCTTTGACCACCCCGTAAAATGCTCTACAAAGCGAGTTTTAATTCAAAATGGTCTCTTGGTAAGTCTTCAAGAAGTGAGATTATTGTAACAACTTAGAAAGTCTTAAAAACAGCTTCTTGCTCACTATTACAAAGAAATAATACTTTATATTTATCTGTCATGAGCTTATTCTCCCCAAAGTTTTCCCATCTTTTAGAGAAGGTTACTTTCTTTTTTATCGCCCTAACTTAGAAAGTAACGAGCCTCAAGTTATTTTCGACGATGCTGATGAATTAGTATCTATGCTTCTCTTACAAAATAAAATTATTAGACGTGGTGCTTACTATGATGTAGCAGGTCGAACATTTCAAGGCAGAGAAGAAATGGAAAAGGAAATTAGAGATAATCCTGATTTTAAGAAACAATTAAATGAATTATGGAAGGAGAAAAAATAATATGGAAATACATAAAATAGCTAATATTATTCCTTTAATGTCTGAAATAATTATATAAAATGTCTTCTTGATAACTTCACCCCCGATCTAAGCAGTGTATCCGTATTTAACTCCTATTTTTAACCAGTTTCAAGTTAAATTGTTTATTATAATTGCATTGATATTAAAAGGATTTTCCTTCAAACAAACGATATTAAACACTTTTTTATATTTTAAATATGATTAGATACTTTTTTCGCTTTTAAAAGTGTTTCTGTACATGAAATACGCACGTCTAACGCCTAGAATTGATATAATGCAACTATCGTGAAAGATAACACTACAAAGACTGGGTTCTTTA
>MGAF01000018.1 GCA_001789635.1 Candidatus Roizmanbacteria bacterium RIFCSPLOWO2_01_FULL_35_13
ATCCTATAGACGATAACAAGTATTAACTAATTAAAAGGAAGTGATATGAGTAGTTCGAATGCTTGATATTTCTTATCTATTGATTTATCTACACTGTTATAGACTTCCTGCAAAACAAAAACGTCAGGATTTTCCTTCTTTAAAAAGGCGGTACATTCTCTAATAAAATTACTGATAAAAACATTAAGAGTTATAAATTTTATTTTCATAATCCGGATTATATATAATATAGCTAAATGAAAAAACTATTCCTGATTACCTTAGTTTTGGGTAGTCTATTAGTCGTCTACAAATTTGGCCCTAATCTGTTGAATAAAAATATTACTCCAAAAACGTCACAAAGTATCAATAAAATTACGGTTAAGCAAAAAATAGCCGGCGAGGTTGATTTTTCTTCCCAGCAAATCGAAGAAGGTAAAACCGCACTCGATCTTCTTAAGCAAACAGGGTCGGTTGTCACTGTAGGAGAAAAAGAAAATGCTTATGTGGTTGGAGTCAACGGTATTAAAGCCGATGAAGAAAAAAAAGAATATTGGTCATTATATATTAATGATAAAATATCCCAGGTTGGAGCCGGAAGTTATAAATTGAAAAATGGAGACAAAATCGAATGGAAAATAGAAACATACTAAAAAATATTCTGCCCTTAATCTTTGTAGTTATTGCAGCTGTTCTGACGAGAGTTCTTCCCCATCCACCCAATTTTGCTCCGATAACAGGAATTGCTTTATTCTCGGGTTCTTTTCTTACCGGCATAAGCGCATTCGTCCTTCCACTTGGAATTATGCTCTTATCAGATTTAATTATTGGATTTCATTCAACGATGATTTACGTTTATGGAAGTTTTTTAATTATTGTATTACTCGGCAGACTGCTCAAAAAAAATAATTCTTTTGTCCGGTTGACAACAATAAGCTCAACTTCCTCAACACTATTCTTTCTTATAACAAATTTCGGTGTCTGGTTAAGCGAAAATATTTATCCCAAAACTTTGCAGGGTTTGGAACAGTCATATATAATGGGTCTTCCGTTTTTTAAAAACACTCTCATCGGTGATTTTTTCTATACATTTGTCTTATTTTACGGTTTTCAGTTCATAATTCTTCTCGTCACCAATAAACTTCTGAACAAAAAAATTTCTTCTTGATTTCTAAGAAAAGAGAGAGTATCTTAAAGTTGTTCATTTAATATTTTGGTTTGGATCATGGGAACTAGGTGTGAATCCTAGGCTCTGCCGGAACGGTATTACCCTTCGAAGCTTCAGCGAAGTAGGGTTATAGCCCGATACCACCCAAACCTTTTACCCCGCGCAGGGAATTATATGTCTTCAGACAAAGAAGTCGCCCATGTTGGATCTGATGCTTTCAGGACAGAATATAGTCCAAAAGTAAATTCTCAAACTTTAAAAAAAGATCTTCAATCATATCTTGGAGAATACCGTTTTCAAGTACAAAGATATGAATATGAATTGACATACAGTTTAACTCCCGATGGAAAAAAACACTTAAAAGATGTGGATGACAAAGAGCCGATGATAGTCAAAGCTCAAAGAGCGATTGAAAGAAAAGTTAATGAAAACAAAGATCCCTCAAGAGAAATAGCAGAAAAAAAAGGACTTGAAAGTTTGGATTATCAACTCAAATACGCTCAATTTCGAGATCAGATAATATGGATCAGTCCTCCCGGATTAAAGTCAGAAGGATATGGGGATTATGCTTTTATCTTTATCGGAACAGTTGATCAAATTAATCAATTTACTCAAGACAAACACCTTTCTATGTCTGCCTTGAGAATAGAACAACCCAGTATAGCAAATTTTAATTTGATCTTATCGTTCTTAATAGGAGGACAGATTAAATTTACAAGAGCAGAACAATTTTTGGCAACACCAAAAATTATTCCTTTCTTAAATCAGGATGTTCAAGAAATAATCACTGACATACTTAACATCCAACCCAGCGAAAATGATAAATTATTTAAACAACTTCTCCCAATACTTTCTCGTTCAATTGATGAATTTACAGAATACGTAAAACAGGGAGAATCTAAAGATTTTCTTTTTAAAGCGTTGCAATCAATTGAAATGTATGCTCTTGACTTGATTGAACAATATAAATCTCGGCCTCAATCGATATTACTTCATTCAACAAATAAAGTTCCACTTGGATTTATTATGAATCACTATGAAGATAAAACTCCAACTGTAGTTGCAGGAAGCTGCGGAAGCACAAGTAATTCTTCAAAAGAAACAAATTCATCTAATTTATTTAATAAATACTCTTCACTAAGTGAATTATTCGGGAAAGTAGATTACAAAAATGATCCAAATCTATGTAAATGCGGAAGTCCGGGCGATGCACATTTTCATTGCCCTGGAGAAACTGCGGATGGAGAAGATTGTAAAAATGCAATTATAGTAGGTAAACATATTAATAAATGTTCTAATTGCGGTTTAGAAGCTACATGTACATGAGTATTTTGTTAGAATAAATTATGACTCCAAAAAATTATACTCCAATAGACGAACTGGTAAAAAAACATAGAAGATCTTTCGCTGTTAAAACAGCCATAAGCAGTCCTAAAGAAGCCGAACCGTTTGCGGGAAAAAAAGAAAAGTATGAAATAAAAGAGGTTGTCGAACATAAGATTGACGAAGAAGTAAAACCATTTGTTCAGGTGAGGGCTGAAACAATTGAGCTTCCTGATGATTTTAAAAAGATGGGGTTGCGCGCCACTACTGTCACTGAGTTTCCCAACTATCAGAATATTAAACTGCATCTCTCGGACGATAGAATAATTGCGGGACTAAAACAACCCATAACTTCATCTATCCGCTGGTTCGCGACTCTAGCTGAATATATATTGAAACAAGCTCATCTCGTATTAAAAGTTATTAACGGAAAAGTTATTAGAGTAATAAAAACATAGAAGTTAACCGGTTACTTTTTTAATCTCATTCAGAAAGCCTTCTTTTCCCATCGCTCCGACAAACTGTGAAGTAACCTGCCCACCTTTAAATATCATAAATGTAGGAATTGAGAAAATCGAATACTGTTGAGCTAGCTCAGGATTTTTATCAACATCCACTTTTAAAAATTTTATATTTTTATACTCATTTGATAATTCGTCAATTAATGGCGATGTAACACGACAAGGACCGCACCAGATTGCGTAAAAGTCGATAAAAACGATGCCCTTATCTTCGAGTACTTCCTTTTGGAAATCATTTTGATTAATCGAAATTACTGCCATATTATTATTTTAATTAACCCTATCATAATAGCTATTGAATAAAAATTAGTCAAGATCAAGAATAATCTTACTACTTGACATTAGTATTACTAATAAATATAATACTTACTATGAATATATCAACTGTTACGACAAAAGGCCAAGCCACAATACCGGAAGAGATCCGTCAGTTTCTTGATATTCAAGTTGGAGACCGTGTTGTTTTTAAAGAACCTGACCGCGAAAAAAAACAAGTAGTAGTTGAACTCATCTCAAAAAAAAATATTGTAGAAGATCTTTACGGGTCTTTAAAATCCGCTGTACCATATGCCGATATGAAAACCGTGAGAAAAAAACTGGAGTTGTCCTTAGGAAAAAAGTATAAGCCAACAAAATGATACGATCAGTTATTATCGATACGAATATTATTCTCAGATATCTTCGCCAGGATCATCCAACATTATCCCCAAAGGCCAAAGAGCTTTTTGTCCAAGCGCAAAAAGGGAAATTCTCTATCTATTTTGATGAAATTGTTATTGTAGAAACTGTAGGAGTGTTAAAAACCTACTATAAATTACCTAAGAACACTATTGTCGAAAAAATAAGCAAGCTTTTGTATCTCACTTGGATGGTTAATCCCCGTAAAAAACTTATTGGTAAGGCTCTAAATTTATATTTTAATTCCTCTAAACTCAGCTACACCGACTGTTGGCTATTTGTTTTAAGTCAGGAAGAAAAAATACAATTAGAAACATTTGATAATAATTTACAAAAGTTAATGATTGATTCGAGAAAATAATCTATTCTTTTTACATTTATTTGTTTATTTCGTTCACATATCAGAAGCCGGGTATCTTCAGTATTCCGGAGGCGATGAAGTTGACGATAAAGGCTGATAACAAACTGAATGTCAGTCCGACGATCGCGCCCACAATTAAACGCTTTCCGTAATTTAATTTTTCAGGCTCAGCCTGCGAAGTAAGAACCGTGAATGAACCGTACATAAGATACAGGAAGGCTATTCCACCGATCAAACTGAAAATAATATTCAGCAATACCTGCACTACGCTTGCTGCAGCGCCTTCCTGATTAAAGGAAGCAAGATTTGTTTTAATGCAGCCGATCACTGTATATTGTCTTCCTGGTTGAGGAGTCGGACCAGTGTTGGTGGTCGCCGTGACTTTCAATGTATCTTTAGTGATAGGATTTGTGCTTGCGTTGGGATAGAGACAGGCGCGGCATTTTTCCCAGGTTGAAGGAGGCTTATCAGGCGGGCATAAACCACAAAGGTCACAGGCTGCAAATCGGTTAGCCGCAGGTACAGGAGTCGCCTGGGCAAAAACAGAATGACTAAAAGTTAATAAAGTTTGCAGCAGAAATAAAAAAATAAAAAAAAGCTTCATATTTTGAGTATAGCAGAACAATATTCATTATAATTAATATATGAAATTATTTTTCACCCTTGCAATCAGTCTTGTATTATTTTTATTACCGACTTTTATAAAAGCAGACGAGTTGGATGACATTACTCATCAATTGGACAATTTAAAAAAACTTTTTAGCGATGTTAAAAAAGCTACTGACACAAACGAACTAACTTTAGATAATCTAAACAAACAACTCAGCCAAATAAAAGTTAAGGTTGGGGCGCTTGAGGGTGAAATAGTCAAAAAAGAAAAAGAGGTACGGCAGGGAGAAAGTGTCCTTTCCTACCAAAAAGGGTTATTAAATGAACGCGCAAAATCCTATTATAAAAATATAGCCAAATCCACCACCTCTTTGCTGAATCTGCTGGCCGGTGAAAATTTATCGACTTCCCTGAAAAATTTTACCTACCAAAAATCGCTTGTCGATGAGGATCGAAAAACAATCATCAAAGTCGTCATGTATGTCAAAAATCTGGAAGAAAAAAAGGAAAGTTTAGAAAATGAGCAAAAAAGGTTAACCATACTAAAAGTTGATATTGATAAGCAGTCGCAGTTTTTAGCCGGAGAGGTTACCAGTGCCAGAAAATACCAGGGTGAACTGCAACAAAAAATCGCCACCTTAACAGCTAAACAGCAGCAACTCATCGGACAAAGATTGGCCAGTCTGAACATCCCGAGATCCGCAGGAACTTCGGCGCGCGGCTGTACGGATGATCGGGGTGTCAACCCGGGTTTTTCTCCCCGGTTTGCATTTTTTACTTACGGAGCTCCGCACAGGAATGGATTAAATCAATATGGAGCTTTTGGCCGGGCTAAAGAAGAACAAAGTGAAGATTATATTCTCCAGGCGTATTATCCGAGCTTTACATTGAAAAAAGATTATGACCAAAATGCTCAAATTAATGTTGACGGCTTTGGAAATTATTCTATAGAAGAATATGTGAAAAGAATTTATGAAGTGCCAGAAAGTTGGGGCGATCAGGGAGGCATGGCTGCTTTAAAAGCTCAGGCGGTTGCAGCCCGGACATACGCTTTAAATTCTCAACAAAGAAATGGCCATATCTGCACAACAGAAGCCTGTCAAGTTTTTCATCAAGAGCCAAAAACCGGAAAGTGGGCAGAAGCGGTTGAGGCAACAAAAGGTTGGGTACTTATGGATGGAGGAAATCCGGCATTTACCCAGTACGCCTCTACTCATGGAGGCTATATTTTAAATATTGGAAAGTTCGACGGAAAAAACGGCAATCCCGGAAGTTTTGCCGAATTAAACGAACGGGCTTATGATAAAGAATCTCCCTGGTTTTACTGTGACTGGGGAGCGCGTGGCGGTTATAGCAATACTGCCTGGCTAAAATCATCCGAGGTTGCCGATATGGTAAATGTAGTATTGCTTGCCCGCGCAGATTCATCTATGGGCGATCATCTTTATCAGACAGATAAAGGTCATCCTTATGGAGGAGAAGTATGGAATGAAGAAAAAGTAAAACAGGAATTGCGAAGTAAGGGAATTTCACCCTTCAGTAATATTTCCGATGTAAATGTCAGCGCTGATTTTAACGGTGGTTCCACAACTTCAGTTAATTTTTCAGGCGACGCAGGATCACGGTCGATTAGCGGGGGTGAATTTAAAAACTGGTTCAATCTTAGAGCCCCTGCCAATATCCAAATTGTCGGCCCGTTGTACAACGTAGAGAAGAGATAAAACTTTTACGTCATTCTGGGGAGCGAAGCGACTCCAGAATCGTAGTTATAGACAACGATTCCGGACAAGTCTTTCGACAGGCTCAAGACACTGAGCAAAGTCGAAGTGCCGGAATGACAAAAAAATTTATGAAAAAAATCAACGAAGAACTATTAAAAAAATTAAGCAAGGAGCAGATCGACGTCTGTTTTTATAAAGAAACAGAGACTCCATTCACAGGGAAATACCTTGATAATAAGGAAAAAGGCATGTATCACTGTGCCGTATGCAACAATCCTTTATTTTCTTCCGATGCTAAGTTTGATTCAGGGACCGGCTGGCCAAGTTTTTATGATGTTATTACCAAAGGCAATGTAAAACTGGAAGAAGACTCAAATTACGGAACGCACCGGACAGAAGTAATCTGTTCAAAATGCGGCTCACATCTCGGACATAAGTTCAATGACGGCCCTTCGGATAAAACCGGTCTTCGCTACTGCATTAATTCAGTGGCTCTTGATTTTAAAGCTTCTAAAAAATAAGAAGAATTATTTTTTTCTCTTCAAGTAGATCCCAAGCGATAGAGTAGAAATAAACGCTGATAATAATATGGTGGATGAACCTGTGGCGGGAATTGAGGTTGGCGTTTTACTATATATATTAGTAGTATTTACGGATGGGTTCGTTTGATTCACTGCTACTGAAGCTGGGGTGGGAACGGCTATAAAGGTAGGAGTCGGTGTAAGTTTTGCATTTGTTCCAAATCCCTGAAAGCTTTTTTTCACATTAAATCTCCCTGTAATAATTGCCAAAAAAACTATAACTACAACTAATCCGAGTACAAAAGAAACAATTTTATTGAAGCTGTCCATATTTAATAAATATATAATATCACTATAGGTTGTGTTATGCAAGTCCAAAGCCATAATCCTTTGCAAGAGTTCACTGTCCTTGACAAAACTGTAGCAAAGTGTCATTCTGACCCTGAGCTTGTCGAAGGGGAAGAATCCAGCTTTGCGTAGATTTTAAGCTTACGTTTTCGCTAGACCCTTCACTTCAAAACTCATCGTTCAGGATGACTTGTGTCAAGAAACGTGAATAGTTACAATCCTTTTCCTTAATTGACTTTTCCGGTTAAATGTAGAAAAATGAATACATGGAGAATCCTCAAGTTGTTTTTTCCTGGAAGGCACCGATCCGGCCATATAAAAAAAGGTCGGGGTTAGTCCTGCGCTTTTATCTTGCGGTTGCATTACTTTTATCGCTGATTGTATTTTTTTTCGGCGACAGAATTCTTATAATTCCTATCTGGGCTGTTTTATTTTTATTTTATGTCCTGACGATTACTCCTCCGCCTGAGATAGAAAATAAGATTACCAAATTCGGACTGGAAACAGCCGGACTCACGTTAAGATGGGAGCTTCTGTCTGATTTTTATTTCAGCAAGCGGTTCGGGTTTTATGTATTAACAGTAATAAGTCATGCCCCTTATTTTTACCACGCTTATCTGGTTGTACCTGATGAGGATATTAAAAAAAATCTGATGTTAATTCTTTCCGAACATCTTATTTATCAGGAAAAGCCGAACCGCACTTTAACCGATAAAATGATCGACTGGTTTTCTAAATTAATTCCTGATGAGGAAGATGAAGTTATTTCTCTGAAAGCAGGTCAGACAATTTCTTCTTCCAAACCGAGACCGGCGTCTCTTTAATGCCGAAAATTCTTCCCCAACGGATAACTCCTTCGTCTGAACTTACTAAACTCCCGTCTATTTCTTTTGTTAAGACTATCAAATCAAGATCTGCAACACTGTCAAGAAAACCAAAGCGCGTAGCCTGCCTGTATCTCTCGCGGAACTTTTTAACTACCGAACCTATCTGAATTTGAAATTCTTTTGTCGACAGATTATTTTTATTAACCATAGTTTTTCCGGCTTTTTCAATTTCCTCTTCTCCTATATTCAAACCTCTATAACTTCTTTGCCTGATATCGGCTACCAGCTCATAAAAAACCTGACCCGGAAGATTAATTTTCCCAACGTCGGGAGACTTAACAGTAACCACAGACAAAAAATCTTTGAGAAAAGGCTGTCCTTTGTTTTCAAAAAAACTTAGGAATTCATCTACTACTCTGGGTGGCATAAAAAATTCGGCTTTTTTTTGCTCTTTTATTTTTTTACCCATCTCTGTCAACATCTTTACCACCTCTTCAGTCTTCTCCCCCAAGTCTAAACCGGCCTCCATATTGAAAAACAAATTGGCATCCAATACATATTTTTCCATGAGTATATGATCCTACATTCAACCATTAAGTGCAACTTTAACTGATAATGGCAATTTAGAGTACTCCGATTTTAACACCTCTTCTGGAGTATTGTATTGTAATGACT
>MGAF01000019.1:0-28895 GCA_001789635.1 Candidatus Roizmanbacteria bacterium RIFCSPLOWO2_01_FULL_35_13
ATCGTACATATGGACAGTTCACCTCCTAGTGTACTGTCCATTTTAGTTCTTAAAGAGCCCTACTTTCAAACACTACTGAGTTTTGAAATGACTTCAAAGAAAAGCCGACGAAATGAATAAGCGATTCATGAAAAATATTCACAAGAAAGGCAAAATATTATAGACAGATACAGAAAATAAATATATGGCAGAAAGGAAGATTAGAAAATCAAAAGCGGAAGAAGCTGGTGGTTTGGATGCAGGAAAAATCCAGAAAACAGTTGAGCCGATGAGAGCGGATCCTTTTAGCTGCAAATTATATGAGCAGATAGTCTGGAGTAAGGAAGTGGAAGAACTTAGAAAAATTAATTTTCGTTACGGGGTTGAAGTATTGCAGAGGTTAAGTTTGATTCATACGCAGTGCAACAATCCAATATTGCACGAACAGAAATAAATTTTTCCAAATTATAATTATTAAAATATTTATGGTTGAATTTGAAGGAGTCGAAATAGGAAAACCAGATAATATTGGAAATAGCATAATAGCAGCACTTAGAGCCAGTGGGTCTAAACCTTATCATTGGGAAGAGGTTACGGTTGAAGAGGCATGGAAGTTTGCTGCTGGCGGAGTTGCAGAATGGTGGCCGTATTTAAATGATCGAAATTCAATACCCGGTGGTCTAAGTGAACGATATATCACAAATGTTGAGTCCCATAAATTGGTTGCAGTTGCTTTTTTTGCACTTAAGAATATTGATAGGCCAGATGGTTGGAGAAAAGGCACAATCGGGATGAAAGGTGGAAGAATATTTTTAGGAAGTTTTACTATTTTATAAGTAAAAAATATTAATATTAATGTCTGAAACTGGAAGATCAATACTATTTAATATTTTCAATTATTGTCCTGCATTAATAGCTATGTGGGAGAAGACTTACCTAGATGAACAAGGTTATAGAAAATCACCAAATCAGATTAAGGAAATTGATTACCAGGTTGAGGTTGAATATAATCCTTTAACCCCGGGGCAGGCTTTCACTAACTGCGAAGCTCCGGTTAAAGAAAAAGGAGCAAAACTGCCAGGTGCGCCATATATCCAATTTATAGAGTCTACAGGAGAAAAAGATAGAATTAAAATCAGATGTCATGGATGTATTTTGCTCCAAGGGGGTTTTTCAACTATAACTTCAATTTGAAAATTTTTCCATTTAAGGTTGAAAAGTGAGCTTTTGCAAGGCTTCAAATATTTATATAGATTTTATAACCACAATTTATTTTAGGTGTTTGCCACCTCTGGGGTGGAATATTTTTTTGTCAAAATGACAATTCAGCGTCAGATTTGAAGTCAAGTAGAAAAATAAAATAATTATTAAAATGGAAAAAATAAATTATATGTCAATAACAGAAACTGTAAAAAAAAGTGAGCCGCCTGAAAGGGCGATAGTACCGGATCATTTTAAAATTATTAGTGGAAAAGTAAGCGATATAAAATGTCCAGGTTCAGGGAAGCTTAGTAAAGTTGTTAACACTTCAGCTTTTGAATCTTATGGAGAGGTTAAAGTCCAATGTGAAGAGTTTCATCCTGTTGATTTAGGTGGTGAAGCAGGGGAGTTGCCGTGTGATTTTATAGGTATCGTAAATGTTCAATAATGAATTCATCCTAAGGATGTTTATATTTATTAGTTGTACAAAATAAACTTTTATGGCAGAAAAAATAAGTTCTTCAAAAAAACCAGAACAACGAACAATTAAACTAAGTGAAATTTATGCGTTAATAGAACCTTTAGATGCTAAGCCGGATAGTTGTTTTTTTTATGAACAAATTTTGTATAGTGAAAAAGTAGAAAAAAAAATGCAAAAAGAAGGAGTCGCTTGGACAGTTGAGTTCATGCATAGAATAAATGATGTTCATGTTAACCATGATAATCCTCTAGTACATCAGCATAAAGATTACCCATTACATGAATAGTCCAAAAATAAAATATGAGAGGGGAAAAAAAAGCTCCACAACCTTTTAAGTTTAATATTGTTCAATATTGTCCTGCCTTGATAGCTTTGTGGGAAAAGCATATTGCAAATGAGCAAGGTTTTCTTTTACCGCCCGAACAAATACAAGATTTCGAGTTAACTGTAGAAGTGGAACTTAGTTCTGGAGAATCATCTGCTTTTCACCGATTGTGAAGCTCCGGTTAAAGAAAAAAAGGCCAGCCATCCAGGAGCTCCATTTGTGGAATTTATTGAATCAAAAGGAGATCGGGATAGGTATAAAGTTAGATGTCGTGGTTGTGTTTTACTTCGGGGCGGTTTTTCAAGGAATGCAACAGTTTATCGATCAACTTAAAAATGCTACCAATCTGGAGTCGTTATACTGTTGGGCACTGGTCGGCAAATCCTGACTTTTTACGATAAATGTTTCAGTCAAAAAGTTATTTTTTGAAGCTAAATTAGAGCCATATAAAAGAAAATCGGGTGTGAATGGGGCTGACACCGAGGTCTTAACGATAGATTAGAGCTTAATAAAGGGCTAAACTAGTATATTCAGGTCAGAGTTAGCCGACCAGTGCCTACTGTTGTAAAGCTTTAATTTTATACTTACTTAAATTTTCTTTAGTTATACAAGTTTACTACCTTGACTTCTTTAAACCTAAAATCCTGCCGGTTGAGGGTTAAAATTTGATATATCTCATTTGAGATCATTGTAGCAACCAGAAATAGATCAAAAATCTGTATTGGATTTTTCATTGGATATTTTTTCAGTAAAGCCGAAAAGGCTTTTATAGTTTCATTATTAGGATAAATTATTTCAAACTGATCCGTAGCAAAATATTTGTTAATTTCCAAAGCTGCCAGTTTTTGAGTAAGAGGATGTGTAATTTTATTGGGATTAGTCATTACCGCAGCAAATTCAAGCAGGTTTTGTGAGCTTATAACTGCGTTTATTTCACCGGATAAAGCTTTATTGTGCCACTCTGAAGCTATATTAAAAAACTGGCTGTTTTTATCCTGATTGTAAATCAATATGTTCGTATCAAAAAGAGTCGGACTAGAAATTTTCATAGATATCCTCTCTTCTTAAACTTCCCTTTATTCCGCCCAAATTATATCCGCCAATCTGCACAGGTTTAGTTTTTTTTATTTTAGTTTTTATACCCAGTTCCTTTTTAAGGCTTTCATTTATTATTTCTTTAAGGCTTTTATTTTCTTTCAATGCCTTTATTTTAGCCATATACAGAAGGTCCGGATTGATTTCTACGGTTGTTTTTACAGTTTGTGTTTGCATATATGCCATATTACCATAAACCCATAAATAATGTCAAGTACCAGATTTACTACCCCTGGGGTGGAGTGGAACGTTACAACATTCTATCTAAGATTACTAAGGATTCTTTCGACTTCGCGGTCATTTATTTCATGATATCGTCCGCGGTGGGAGAGGAGGGCACCGGAGAAGGTTTTGGGAATGTGCATCAGTTCATGAATTAAAGTCTTTATTTTTTCCCGCTCATCCAGTTTATCGAATTTTTTTGCGATAACCTCAATTATATAATGCGGTTCGATGCCGACCACTTCCTTGAATAGTTTAGCCATTCCCCAGATTCTGGCATAAGCCCTGGTTTTGGCGTCAAAACTGCGGATACAATGAATATTATTTACTTTGATGTAGGTGTAGTTTAATTCTTTTACCAAAACTCTAATTTGTCTTTTTATCTCAGGAGCTTTTTGATATTGCATATTTAGAAGATTATTGCGCCAAGTTTTCGGGCTTCTTCAATAAAATAATCAGCTAACTGTTTATGAGTGAGCGGTTTGATCATTTTTGGCAGATTAGTTATATTTCTGGCTCTGTAAAATTCATTACCAAGACTGAATCTTCCCAGCTTCATATCGAACTTTTTTTCTACTCCGTCAAGAAGCTCATTAATTGGAAATTTCTTAAGTAAGTAGTAGAGATCGACAAAATCTTTAGGCTCGTTTCGTGAAAAAACAGCAAATATTTTGTTAACCGCTATATCAAATTCATCACTAATTAGTATTCCGCTTATTTTTTTTAGAGGTTTCAGATTTTTGTAAGGATAATGGACAAGCTCAACTTTTAACGAATCATTTATAAATTTAAAATCAAATATTTCTCTCCCGTTTCTTTTGTCAGTCGTAACCGATCTAGCTTGGAGAACAGACCTAACTTTTTTTATAAATTCATATACCGGTTCAAGATCAAATTTAATCTCAGAAAAAAAATCCAAATCTTCGCTCAACCGATGCTGAAGATAATATTCAGCTAAGGCTGTGCCGCCGGTTAGATAAAAAGCAGAAGCAAGGTTGGCATATTTTTTAAATTCAAATAAAAAAGCTTTTTGTTTATCAGTTAAGATTGATTTTTTACTTTTCATAGAGTAAAAATTTTAAATATTCTTTTCTTTCTTTTTCCAATCTTAGCTGTGGAAAATATTTCTTAACTATATTTTTGTCCAGTTTTTCTCCTTTAGTCGCACCGTAATTGACTATTCTTTCGATATACCAAATCCATTCCTCATCGGTATTAGGTTTCCAGTTTTTCGGCAGATTATAGTCCCAGTTGAACATATAAGTAAATTATAGCATTAATTTCTTCACTAAAATCAAAAAATAAGAAAGGTTTTCGAACAATAAAGCGTGTAACTTTTTTCCGGATTTTTCTGCACCGAAAAAAATATTTTTAACCATCAGGCCTGCATTATAGACTATGATGTAGGGAAAGATAATCCATTCCTTCTTGATGTGAAGATAAAAGTCAGGTTTGGGATCAGTATATTCTCTAATGATGGGAGAGAGTGAATAGAATTTTTTTATTTTGATGCTTTTCAGGAATTTATTCACGGCAGCTAAAGTTTTTCCATGATCTCCAATCTCATCAACTACTAATAAAACCTGGTTTTTCAAATATCCATGATTTGGCAGCTCTGTTATTTTTACATCTTTTCTCTGGTGGATTCCGGTATATGAAATTGCCGTCAAGTGTGATACGGGAATGTTCAACAAGTCGGAAAACATTCTCGCCCAGACCAGTCCACCTCTTGAAATACAGAGTATTCTGTCGAAATTGATATGTTTTATTTTTTTATATAGTTCGAGACAGTCTTTGTTTAGTTCCTCCCAGGAGACTTTATAGAATTTCATAGAATATTATAGTCTACAAATAGTAAAATAAGACAATGAAAAAGATTTTAGGTTTAATTTTTTTCCTGTTACTTTTTTTTCAATTTACAGCGAAAGTTTCTGCTCAAGAGCAAATTCAATCTTTTGATACAAATGTTGTTATTTATAAAAACGGAACGATAGATGTGAAGGAGCGGATACTTTATGACTTTGGCTCCACAGAAAGACACGGAATTTATCGCGAGATTCCTTTTACAACTAAAAATAAAGAGGGGAAAAAATTTAAATTGGAATTTAGTAATTTTTCAGTAACTGATGGAAAAGGGAAAAATTACCGATTTGAAAAATCTTATGAGAATGAAAACCTCCGCCTAAAAATCGGTGATCCAAATAGCACTGTTACCGGAGTTCATGTTTATAAAATTAGCTATAGTGTATCCGGAGCGTTGACCTATTTTTCCGATCATGACGAGTTGTATTGGAATTCGACAGGTAATGAGTGGCAAGTGCCGATTAAATATGCTTCAGCGCAAATAAATTTTCCGACTCCAATCGGTCAAGAAAACATCAGAGCAGTTTGCTATACGGGGTTAGCAGGAAGCACCGTACAAAATTGTGTGACAGAAACAGAAAATAATGGAGTAGCTTTATTAGTTAATCTTCCTGGTTTAAATCCCTTTGAAGGTTTGACTTTTGCAGTTAGTTTTCCTAAGGGTCAGGTTGCCGTTCTTGAAGCAAAACCCTATGTTACTTTCTGGGAGACGATTTGGGGAAAAATTGTGATTGGTCTTATTATTTTGGCAGCAATTCTTTGGTATGTAGTTTATCCTATCTGGATCCCGATTAAATGGTTTAAGCGGGGTAGAGATCCTAAACATCAAGGAATCGGAGAAGCCCGCTCCTGGTTTGATCCACCCAAAATAAAAACCGGAAGGGAATTAACACCGGAAGAAGCGGGAGCTTTGGTAGATGAAAGAGTTGATATGGAAGATATTTCCGGCATGGTGGTATCCCTTGCTCAAAAAGGATATCTCAAAATTGAAGAACGCGGGAAAAAAAATTTTTATTTTTTAAAACGGAAGGAATTTATTCGTGATAAAGATCTTTTACCTTTTGAGGAATATTTTTTGCAGGAAGTTTTCAAGAGCGGTGGTGAATATCATTTGAAGAAAAATAAACTTTATGAGGCTGTTGAAAAGGTTAAAACAAATATTTATGAAAAACTTGTTTCAGAGGGATTTTTTCGGGAAAATCCAAATAAGATCCGTACTTTTTATTCTATTATGGGAATTTTGGGTTTTACAACCGGGAATATTGGTTTAGCTTTTTCCGCATTTTTATTCGGCAGAAATATGCCGCGAAAAACTATTCTTGGCGTTGAGACTGCAAATGTAGCCAAGTCTCTAAAAAATTTTCTATCGTCTCAAGAACGTCAGTTAAAATTTCAGGCTGACAAGCAGATGATGTTTGAGAAACTATTACCTTTTGCAATTGCTTTTGGTGTAGAAAAAGTCTGGGCAAATAGATTTAAGGATATTAATTTAAAGCCGCCTGAGTGGTATTCTGGCTACGGCGGGAATACAAGATTTAACAGTGTTTATTTCACTAATAATTTAAATTCGTCATTTTCCAGCTTGCGGTCAGCCGCTACTCCTGTCTCAAGTTCAACTGGTCACAGCAGCGGTTTCAGCGGTGGATCTTCAGGTGGAGGAGGTGGCGGAGGAGGGGGAGGAAGCTGGTAAAATTCATTAATAAATAAATTCTTTAGCTCTTGACTCTACTATATCAATTGGTATAATTATCATAATTATGATAGATTCAACAAATTCATTAATAGGAACAGCTAGTATTAGTGCTATGGATTTACGCAAAGAGCCAGGTCGTTTTTTAGACAGAGTTTCCTATAGGGGAGAGAGTTTTCTAATAGAACGGGCAGGGGAGCCAAAAGCTGTGCTTGTGCCAGTTCGAGACTATAGGGAAATGAAACGGTTAAAACAGGTTTCTAAAGACCGTTTTTTTGGTCTGACAAAAGAACTACGTCAAGCATTCAAGAATATTAAACCGGAAAAAATTGGTGCAGAAATCGAAAAAGCAATTAAAGAAGTACGGGTGGCTAAAAAATCTCGAAAGGTATGAGCGGCTTACAGTTTTCACCACTTTTAATTACACCAGATACAAACGTGCTTGTTAGTGGTGGAACAATTTCTCCCGGTGCCCCTTCCCAAATTATTGATGTCTGGCGTGAAGGCAGATTAGATTTTGCTCTTTCGCCACCTATATTAAATGAGGTAGGAGATGTTTTGTCCCGACCGTATTTTAAAAATCGCGTAGGCTGGTCAGATAAGACAATTGCAAAGTATGTCAATGAATTAAAAGAAGGTTCTTACATTTTTCCTGGAACAACATCAATTTCCGTTACCTTTGATCCAGATGATAATATGCTTTTTTCAACTGCTATTGAGGCTGGTGTGAGCTATATTGTAAGTGGAGATTTAAAACATGTAGTTCCAATTAGAGAATTTGAGGGAATAAAAGTGGTTAGTCCTTCGGAATTTGTTAGTAAAGTGCTTAGAATCAATAAATCTACTTAGATTTGCCCCAGAAGTATCAGGTAAATTTTTTCAGTCCTCCATTTCTTACCTCAAAACTTAATCTTTCGCTACTCGCTCGACGTTTTGAGGAGCGGAATTCGGAGGAAATTGTCATTTCTAAATTCGCTAGGCTTACTAAGAAATGTTAATGCATTAGTGAGCGACCTTCGAACTTTATCCTATAAAGGAAGCTCATTTGAGATCGGAATGTTGCAACAATTCCTTAATCCACAACTAACATTAATCTACAAGGTCATTTAGTTTTGAAAGATTTCAAGAGGTTCAGGTATGTATTCCATTCTAATTGCTTACCAGCGTTATCTACATATCGATAATGTATAGTGTAGTATTTACCATTTTTCAGAAAGGTTGTCATAGTTACATTATACCCTTCATAGCTATAATCATATTGAATTGCTTCTACACCATCTACTATTATTTTTATTTTATTATAAGCAATTTGGAGAGTTAATGGGTCTTTATTGAAAATATCATCAATGGATTTTTCAGTCGAGTTTTCTACACTTACATAAAACTCAGCTCCTTTTTCTAATACTGGGTAGCCATCAGATAACTGATAGTCAGCACTTCGAGCTATAAAAACCTCATAGGCTTGTGGTATCGGTTCAGTTTTGCCTTTCCAAGATGCAGGATACTCTAAAGTGTAGTTAACTTTGGGATGTTCAAATACAATCATACCATTCTTAGTTGTAACAGTAGTTGGACTAGGTTCTGAATACATTTTAGTTGGAGAAGGTTGTGTTTGTATTTTTGTATTGATGTTAGTAGCTTGGTTGATCGAGTTATTCTTTTGTGTTCCTAAATAATACGCTCCACCGCCTACTACAAGTAATAAAACTAATACACCTGCAATAAGTGGAAAGCTGCCTCGTTGGTTATTTGCTTGATGTTCTGGAATTGGGTTTTGGACAGAAGTTATAGGTGGGTTTACAGGTTGATTAGCATTATTTATATCCATATTTATTTAAGTAAATCAAATAGAATGGACAATAACAAGAGTTCAGTGATATCGACCAGAGTTTGCAGTGACTCATAGATGATTTCAGAACTGCTAATTGGCCTCAACTCGTACCGTACCCAGAGATAGTTTATCAAAAAACAACACAGTTTCTTTCCTACCTTGTTTAATATAGACAAACCCAAATCAAAGAGTTAAGATATTACGCATGAAAACATATATTTTATCGCTAGATGAATCAGGTATGGCTGATCCTAAAACATACAAGTATTCACCTTATTTCATTGTGTCAGGTTGTATTACTGATGTAGAAACAAACGCTGATTTTAGAATACATTTGTCTCAAGTTAAATTTTCTACTTGGAAGGAAAATTGGCCTGATATTCATCTTCGATCCCAAGATATTGCCAAAGGAAAAGGTTACTTTAAAGAATTATATACGTATGATAAAGACAAAAACATTAAAAGTCCTTCAGACAAAATGGGAAATTTTTGTAGAGACTTAAATAAGTTTTTTCGGAGGGATTATTTATATTTATTGTCTTGCTTAATAGATAAGGAAAAAGCATTTGTTAGTAAAAACGTTGAATTACCTAAAGGAAGAAGAAAAATGAAGTACTTATGGGATCAAAAGTTAATGTATTCCCTAAGTTATAGATATATATTACAAAACTTTTTAAGGTTTTTGGTTGTTCGCAATGCATATGGGAAGATAACCGCAGAATCGTCAACAGACCAACAAGACATTATTTTATATAAGGAGTTTTTCAATTTACAGACAAATGGAATAGAAGAATCGGACATCAGCCATAAGGAAACAAAAAAAAGGTTGTCCTTACTTAGCTTTGTTACAAAACATAATAAAGATCCAGAAGAAGAAATCGCAGATATTATGGGATTTGCGGCAAGATTAAAATTTCAGTTATCGAATAAGAAAACTAAAATAGAGAATCTTGGCGATTACGATAAAATGATATTATCTTCATTTGAAAAAAACTTATTAGATTTAGGCAACATTAAAAACGACTCGAGAATTAAAAAAATCGCATCCCAAATTAAGCCTTTTGTGATTATACCTTCATAATGCGAAAAAACCAGCTAGCGTCTCAAAGAGATCACTCACTGGTTTCTAAGCTGATTATAAATCATTTATCCTAGATATTTCAAGTGCAATATTAATGTTAAAGACACATCACGTCGTAAATTATGTATTAGATGTCGTATTTTTAGCTTCACCTGGACGAAATCAATTATATTTTTGTCCTATATTTGCTAAATGATACATATTACAGGTAGAAGTTTAGACAATTAAGAAGCTCTACACCCAAAAACTGCTTACTTTAATTAAATATGAGACTCTATCTTTCAAGTGCATAATAAATTTTGAAATATAATTATGCAGGGCCGCCAGGACTTGAACCTGGAAAGACGGTTTTGGAGACCGCCGTGATACCATTTCACCACGACCCCTGAAAAGTAAATATATTATAACATTCTTTGGCTTCTTAAAAATAAAAAATTACCTTTTAAAAAGGAATTAGTTTTGCGAGATACATTATTATCAGAAGATAGGGTATAAAAAGTTGGCTTATCGGTTTAACAAAAAGAACATATTTTTGAATCGATAAAAATATTGACTTAATTTTTCTCTCTCTAAGCCAAACAATATATTTGTAAATTGAATATAAGCTTACGAATACTAAAATAATTGACCAGGGAGCGATTAGATGAAGCTTAAATTTGAAGAAAAGCACAATTCCTGCTAATGAAAATAATAATCCTAAATATAAACTGTTTCTGAATCCCAAAACTGTGTGTGTATTGTGAAAACCCGCTTTTCTATCTTCCTCAAAATCAGCCAGCTGATAAGGTAGAAGCGAACCCCAGATTATTAAAGCTACCGGTAAGCTTAAATAAATTCCATAAATTAATTGTCCTTCCGAACGAAAAAGTGCAAGCCCGGGAATAATAAAAAAAACAGCCAGTTGGGCTAGAACATCTAATGCGAAATGAATTTTAAAACGAACAGGAGGAAGGGAATAGAGAATTCCGACTATATACATTATTAATCCGATATAAAATAACCCGGCCAAGTGGACTAGAAATAATCCTGTCAAGCTGAATAAAAAAATTATTACCGATACGATTTTTGAATTTAAATTAACTTTACCGATATGAATAGGATTCCAGCTGTTTTTATCGACATCATTCCTATCAACTAATTCATTTACTATAAAGGTAACTTTTGAAATGCAAGTTGCGCCAATGACCCAATATAAAAATGAGTAATCAAATTTATTTAAAACTAAAGAAGAAGCCAGAACCGAACCAATAATAGGATATTGGTCTTGAAGCCGAAGTAATTTTATGTATTTCATCTGTGTTCCCGGGCAGAATCCTCCTTCGTCAGGTACAAGACTGTACCTGATTTCGGAAGGACAAGTTGAACCTCTCTTTGCTATTCGATTGTGCGCCCACCCAGAATTGAATCCTGAACTAGAACAAAGTTCAGTTCAGGACAAGGTGGGGTTGTGTCCTCGGACAGAATTGAACTGTCATCAAAGGCTCCGCAAGCCCTTATTCTATCCGTTGAACTACGAGGACTTCATTACTCCTTGCCCTGTAGTGTGCTTTGAACCGTTAAGCTATGATCGCAATTCTATCCGCCTGCCCCGAAGACTCGCTCCTCGGAGGCGAGGATCTAATCCTCGCGACGAGGTAAGAGTTCTTCTGGGGTTGAACTACGGGAACTCAACTAATATTTTAACACAACAAGAATAAAATAATTCTAATTATAAAATAAGATGTTTGGATCTTTGGTATAATTAAAATCAGAAAAAAATATGGAAACGGAAATTGCACTCTCTTGTTGTGGGAAAATGGGGGCACTTGCTTTTTTATTTTATGGGGGATTCATTATTGGACAAGAAATTAGAGGTAGAGAGGACGGTTATCCTGGCCAAGGACTGGAAATGCATGAACATATAATGAGAACTTTAAAAGAAATATTCCTAAGAAATAATCCTCCTAAAAAATAATTTCTTTTGGGAGAAAGTTTTTTAAAAATCAGCCGAAATTAGGATCCGGAATGGAGGGCATACTGGAAGAAGCTGGAGGAGTAGGTGTTGAGCTTAGAGTAGGAGGCGGAACAGGATCCGTGGACATATTTTGCAAATTTGAAAGAACAGATGCCAGTTTTGGATCTTCCGGGGCTTTTGGCGGTTCAACGGCTGGGGCTGGAGGTTCTTGCACAGTTGGTACAGGAGCAGTAGACATTGAATCTTGAGTTAATTGAGTTGGAGGTTCAACGATTGCAGGTGGAGTTGGTGAAGACATTGTAACAGTTGGTGGTTGGGCTGAAACATCAGTGACTGGCGCTGCCACGCTTGGTACTGGAGGAGGAACATTAAGATCAGATGGAGCAGTGGTTGGTGTTGAAACAGGGGCTACTTCCGATGGCATTGATTCTGCTGGTGCGTCTTTTTTTTCAGCAACTGCTTCTTTATAACCTAATGCTTCGTCAAATTCAGCTTGAGTAAATCCTTTCAAGACTACAGATTGACCATCGTCTTTTTCGATCTTAGTAACCGGAGTTCCGGCAAAGTTATCACTGATTGCCAGCATTTCCGTAAGAAATTCTTTATTTAATTCCAGATTTTTTTCCTCGAATTGGAGTTGATGTGAAGTGAGATAATCCTTTTCCTGTTTGGAGAACTGGCAATCATTTACCGTATATAAAGTGATTTTCATGGTTTGACATCGCTCACCATAAATTTCTGATGAGTTTTTTTTATTATGAATTAAAAAAAAAGAAATGTCAACTGTAACTTTGCTAAAATGATTAGATGAAGAAAGTTGCCATTACCTCGCTGCTTATCTCCGGGTTTTTTTTGGGTTTTTATTTTGGGGAAATAAATAAATATAACAGGAAAATTCCCGAAGTTCTAAGAATATCTCCAACTCAGGCTAAAAAACAAAGTAACAAAGTAGCCGTTAAATCTAGATCAATTTTTGTTCCTTCCTGGAGTTTAAAGAGCGAAAATAAAGAACTTTCTAATTATGATGAGCTGATTTATTTTGGAATTACTCCGGATTATCTTGGAATAAATAAAAACGAAACAGGTTATTACGGAATTCCTATTTTTCTAAAACTGGCAGAAGGTAAGAAAAAATTAATAACTTTACGGATGATCGATGATGACCTTAATTATTTTATTCTAGGGAATAAACAATTACAGAAAAAAATCATTCAGCAGACGTTGGAAATAGTAGAACAAAATAAGTTCGATGGAGTTGTCTTGGACCTGGAAATTTCAGG
The DNA here is from genome assembly GCA_001789635.1 of Candidatus Roizmanbacteria bacterium RIFCSPLOWO2_01_FULL_35_13. Classification (GTDB taxonomy): domain Bacteria; phylum Patescibacteriota; class Microgenomatia; order UBA1406; family GWC2-37-13; genus 2-01-FULL-40-13. The sequence goes on from MGAF01000019.1 coordinate 13,002, forward strand.
CTTATATAGTCAAGATCTAACAAACCAAATTAACAATTTCGCTCAACTATTTTACTCGGAAGTAAATAAGAACTATAGGCAATTTTACCTGGCAATATACGGTGATAATTTTTTCCGGAAGAGGCCGTTCGATTTATCTGTTTTAACCAGGAATTCGGATGGAATTATGATTATGGCATACGATTTTCATAAGAGCAGGGGAGAGCCCGGCCCTAACTTTCCCTATGATTCCGGAGTCAGATATCAATATAATTTTAAAAAAATGATTTCAGACTTTTCTAAAGTCGTAGCAAAAGAAAAAATTACTGTAATTTTCGGCATGTTCGGATACGATTGGCTGGTTGACGAAAAAAAACGTCCAATTAGGCAAGCTGAAGCCTTAAGCCTAAACCAAATAGCAGAAAAATTTTTTGGTACATCTTTAAAACGATCGTCTCAAACTTATACCACTGATGTAAAATGTTACTGGCAGGACTGCGTAATAAAAAGAGACTTAATTTCAAAAGAGACGGAAATTAATTATGTTGTTTCTGCCGAAAAACCCGACGACCAGGATATTTATCGGATCGACTATCATATTGTCTGGTTCGAAGACGAGGAATCGGTAAAAATTAAAACAGACTATCTAAGAGAACAGGGAATCAGCAATATTTCCTACTGGGCAAACGGATATTTTTAATTTCTTAACATTAGTGGTTTAATTCCCCGCAGCTCTGCTGCGGAATGTTATGTGTCATCCTGAGGCGATTAGCGAAGGATCCAGCGAAGCGTGTTTTCACGCTCGTTTTACTCGCTGGATTCTTCACTTTGTTCAGAATGACAGATAATTTTTTAAAATTTGCAACAGATACCCCGACAGCTTGGCTGCGGGGTAGTTCATTACAAGGCCACGATTCCCGACCGCTCCGGTCGGGAAGTAGGTTAATGTGGTAATCTATATTAGATATGCTAAAATATATTTTTATATGACCTACTTAAGAGAAGGTCCACTACCTAGATATGAAAGGAGCATAAAGCCTCGTGAAATTAATTTCGTTCGTTTAGATGGTAATGTTAGTGTAAGTCAATATGAAGGGAAGCATGCTGCATTAGCCATAAGTGATAGATTATGTAGACCTGGTGAATCTAATAGATGGGAAAAACCAGTAGTTACAGATGCGGGACTTATTAGAGATGATGGAGATTTTTTAACAATACCTAGCTATAAATCTGGAACGACTACAATAGAGATGTTTAGTCTAGATTACTCAAATGCAGATGAAATGGCAGATACTTTTAAACAAATAAGATTTCAAACAGGCTCACTTATTGCCTCATTAACTAAAAGACCAGTTCACATTGAGTTTGATTCAGGAGAAACTATATTAATAAATCCCTAAGATCACTTTTCACAGTGAGTAAGATCTTCATAAACAGCCGTTATCAATACTGTCCAAATATATGATAAGATATTTTTACAATGTTAGAAAAACTCAAATTACTATACGGTGAAGGAAAAGGTAAAGAAGTAGCTCTAGAAATAGAAAGATTAATCCAAGAAGCAAAAAGTAAAATCACTCCCGAAAACAAAGAGTTGTGGGATGAGAAAGATGTGGCGCTAATTACCTACCCAGATTCATTCAGAGAAATAGATTCCCGCCTTCGCGGGAATTACAGTGGAGGAACTTTAAAAACTTTAGAAAAGTTTTTATCTACTTATCTTAAAGATTCATTCAGCATAGTTCACATACTGCCGTTTTATCCGTACTCTTCGGATCATGGATTCTCGATCACTAATTATTATCAGGTAAAAGAAGAGTTTGGTAACTGGGAAGATATTGAAGAAATCGGGAAAAAGTATCGGCTGATGGCGGATTTAGTCCTGAATCATGTTTCAGTAAAGCATGAATGGTTCCAGAAATTTTTAGAAGGAGATGAAAAATACCTGGAATATTTTATTCATTTTGACAAATCGAAAATACCCGAAAAAGAATTAAAAAAAGTTTACCGACCAAGATCAACCCCGCTTTTAACTCCATTTAAAACAACTAAAGGCGAGAGATGGGTTTGGACAACTTTCAGTGTTGAAAAATCTATAGACCAGGTTGATTTAAACTATAAAAATCCGGAAGTATTATTGGAGATAGTAAAAATTATTTTGCTTTTTCTACAAAAAGGTATTAAATTTTTTCGTTTAGACTCTACTCCTTATATCTGGAAAGAGTTGGGGACAGAGTGTAAAAATTTGCCGCAAGCGCACGCTATTGTCGGTCTACTACACGATATTTTAAACACAGTTTGTCCACAAGCCTTAATCCTGACTCAGTCGAGTGTTTCTTTTGCAGAAAATCTTATCTATTTCGGTAATGAGCAAAAAGAGTCGGATTTAATTTATAATTTTGCACTTCCGCCTTTACTTTTAGACGCTTTATATAATCAAAACAGTCGTCATCTCAATGAGATGACTTTAAAGATGAGAATCCCGCCTGATGTTGCTTTTTTTAACATTCTTGCAGTTCACGACGGAATAGGTGTTAACGGAGCAAAAGGGTTTTTATCTGAACTCGAATTAAATAATTTATGTAAAAAAATTGAAGAACATGGGGGAAAATTGTCATATCGTAATTTGCCGGATGGTAGTAAGGCGGTTATAGAGCTAGTCGTCACATGGTGGTCAGCTCTAAATCCTTCGACTTCGCTCAGGACAAGTAGCGAGTCTTTTGATTTGCAATTACGTAAGTTTATAACCAGTCATGCAATTGCATTGTCTTTAGCTGGAATTCCTGCCGTATATTATCTTTCACTTTTTGGAGGTGAAAATGACTTTGATCTTTTTTCAAAATCAGGAATCAAAAGAGATCTGAACAGAACAAACTATAATTATAATGATGTCAGTATTAAGTTGTTAAATAAAAAATCAAAGGAAACAAAAATTTTTAGCGCCCTGACAAATCTTATAAAAAAAAGAAAAAGTTTAAGAGCTTTTCACCCTAACTCAAAGCAAGAAGTTTTATTTTTAGATAAACGGGTTTTTTCTATATTACGTGGGGAAAATAAGTCGCAGGTTTTGGCTCTGCACAATTTATCCAGTGAAAAAATCGACTTAAAATTTAATAATAAAATCTTTAAGCTGGAGCCTTATTCTTTTTTTTGGGAACAACTTTAAAGTCTTTTTTAAACGCCCCCAGTTCTTTTAGTTTCCACATAAAAAGCGCGGCTTTGTTTCTCGCATTTGAGTCGATTACATAACGCAAAGCCTCTTCGAGAACGGTTCTATGAATAGTTTTTGCCAGCCTGATATAAAGGCTTTTTCTTCTTTCATCCTGGAGTTTTTGGGCAAGATGTACGCCAAAAGACTGGAATTCACGGGAAATATATTTATCCCTTAAGGGGTCGAATTTTTTTAGGATATCCCTTACTGATTGCATGGAATTATTATAATCAAACTTCTTGTTGCTTTTTAAACAAAAATCCGTAACAATGATATAATATGGATGAGGCAACCAATTATACTCCGCTCGATACAGAAAAACTTACGCCTAAGAAAAAAACTATCAGAATACCGAACAAGGTATTAATAGGTCTTATTTTATTTTTTACCGTAGGTGTTGGAGCAGTAGGATTTCTTCTAACAAGAGAAACATTTGAAACAAAAGTCCCGGCCCAAGTTGAACCTACTGCAACAGAAACTCCGGTTACAATTCCGACTGGAGAAGTATTAATAACAGAAACAGTAACTGTAACGCCGGAACTTACTGCTACTTCTGAATCGACACTTGCTCCTGCTGAAACTGAGACGCCAATTCCAACGATGGAACCAACAAGCACTGAAGCGCCGACCCCAACCTCAGAACCAGCTGCAATCGGAGGGTATAATGATCCAACAGCAACACCAACCGAGATTGTTTTAGTTCAAGCGACCGCTACACCGGGAGAAGCTGAAAATGCAGAATCGACAACAGCCCCCGAGATTCCCTCGGCAGGAGTTGCAACATTCAGCACAATTTTTGCAGTTTTAAGTATCGCAGTTATCTTCCTTGGACTGGTTTTGTAGATCTTATTTTTTTTTACTGTTTTCGATAATCTGGCGGTAGACTTTTTCGTAATCGTCTACCATCCGTTCAACAGTAAATTTTTTCTCAACATGCGCTCGACAATTTCTGCGCATTTGTTTATATTTTGCTTCCGGCATAGAATATATTCTTTCAACAGCTTCGCAAAGGCCATCAATACCGGTTTTTTTAATTATCCAGTCTCCACGTTTATCCTCTTCTGAAAAATTGACTATAAAACCGGTTTCGCCGTCTTTTATTATTTCGGGGATAGATCCTCTCGCATAGCCGACCACGGGTGTTCCGCAGGACATTGTTTCGATTAAAACTAAGCCAAAAGGTTCCTCCCAGCGAATAGGAAACAAAAATAACTTACTTTTGCAATAAAAATTATTTTTTTCTGCCGGAAATAAGAAATTTGTTTCTGTTATTTTTCCTGAATTAAGATATGGTTTAATTTCCCTCTGGTAATATTCAACAGCTTTATAATTCTGACTAGATGCCAATCTTAACGGTATTTTTAGTCTCAAAGAGACTAGTATTCCATCGGAGAAACCTTTTTCTGGAATATATCTGCCCATCATTGAAAGATAGTCATCACTATTCTCATTAAAGGTAAAATCTTCGATTTTGAGTCCATGATGGATAGTTGCAACAGTGTTAATATTCATTTGTTTTTTATAATGTTCTTTTTGAGAATTTGAAATAGAAAGATACTTATGGTCAGAAAACATATTTAAATCAAAATATTCAAGGGTGTTTGTGGGAAAAACAGGATCGTGAAGAGTAAACAGAACCGGAAAATCAACAAATTTTGTAAAATAATGCGTAAATACATTAGACTGACTGTGAAGAATCTGTAAATTATTCTGTTTTGCATGAAGAAAAGCTTTAGTAATGAGTTCTATTTCGTATTCAAAATGATTCCTGATTGTTGTTAAAGAAGATAAAATTTCAGCCTCTTTTCTTACATCTCGGGCGGAGGGAAACTCGTTATTTTCAAGTATTTTGTTACCTTCGATAACTTGTGCTTGTGTATTGAGTCCAGACGCAGAATAAGCATAAACTTCATGTCCTCGCTTGACCAAGCCATCCGCGAGGTTAATAAAAAGTTCTTTAGGAGCAAAAATTCTGTCCTCAAATTTTTTGGACATCAAAATAGAAGGTTCTAATAGTCCGATTCTCATAGCAAACTTTTATAAATCTGGTAATATTTTTCTCCCGAAAATTTCCAATTAAATTTCGGTATAAGTTCTATAATAGCGGACTCAGCAAGTTTTTTGTAGTAACCGTAATTCTGCAGCATTTCCTGCATTTTAACAAGTATATCTTTACTGTTTATTGGGTTAGCATAACAGGCATATTTTTCTGCCACTTCCTCCATGACGCTGTTTTTACTCGTGATGACTGGTGTTCCAGCCGCTAAGGCTTCCAGGATTGGCAGACCAAATCCTTCATATAATGACAAATACGCAAAATATTTGGCTCTCGATAGGATTACAGTCTTTTCGTCTGGTTTTAAATACCCAATTACTCTTACTTTATTTTGCAAATTATTTAAATGAATAAATTCATTAATTTTTTTTAGTTGAGTTAGGATATCTTTATTATTAGTAATTTTACCGCAAAGTAATAATTGAAAGTTTCTTTTTTTCTCTTTAATTAACTTATTATAGCTTTCTAAGAGTCTAAGTACATTCTTCCTAGGAGTAAAGCCGCCAATATAAAGTATGTATTCTTGGTTAATATTATATTTTTTTTGCAAATTAGTCCAAGCGTCATTAAAGTTATTAATTTTGCGAAAAAGATCGATACCGTTATAAACGATATTAATATTTTTCGTGTAGGGATAGTATTTTTTTACGTCGTCTGCAGTAAATTCAGACACTGTAACCACAGAGTCGGCTTTTTTTATTCCGTAAGAAAATAAAGTTTTAAATAATAAGTTATCAAATGAAGACATGAGTTCTTTGTAAGGAGTAAGTGGAATTAAGTCGTGGATGGTAAGAACAATTTTAAGATTTTTTTTATTAATAAAAAGGGGGACGCCAAATCCATTGGTTAGATGAATGATATCAGGTTTATATTTTTCGATTAATTTCGGAATTTCAAATTGTTCAAATAAAACTCTTTTTAAACCAAAATATTCCGAGTCATCTGTAGTTTCATGTATTGTTAGGTTGTTGGGTGGAGTAGTATCATCAAATATTTTATTAACGCCCTTTTTAGTAAAAGCAGTAATCTTCAAGTCTTTATATTTCAGTAATTTACCCAGAAGTTTTTTAACTACGTAGCCTACTCCTGTAGCCTGGGGAGAAATTTTTCTGGCATCGAAAAGTATCCGCATTTATTGTTTTAATATTTCTAAATAAGTTTTTTCGTAATTTTCTACCATCTTTTCTTTCGAAAAGTTACTGACAATATGATCTCTACAGTCTTGAGACTTTATTGTATTAATTTTACTCAAAGCTTCTTTTAAGCCCTCGACACCTTTTTCATAAGGCACTACAAATCCGGTTTTTTCGTTTACGATTACTTCAGGAACAGCACCGCGGTCAAATCCGATTACAGGTGTTCCGCAGCTTCCGGCTTCAGCAAGAGTCAGGCCAAATGGTTCCTGCTGATTGATGGTCATCAGGAAAACTTTGGCGTGTCTGTAAAGATCGATGATTTTTTCTAAAGGAACCGATTGTTCGGTCGTTGGTTCACCGACAAACTGAATTTTATCACTGAGATGGGGTTTTACGTCTTTTTCAAAAAAATCATGGTCTTCAACCGGAGCGGAAATATAAAGTTTCATTCCGGTAACCTGAGCCAGCTTTATAGCAGCGCGGATTCCCTTAGGATCCATAAAAGATCCATCCGCATTTTTAGCTTTTGGCAGGCGGGCAAGCCAGAACATATAATCCTCTTTTTTTTCGGTATAAGAATAGAGGTTAGTATCAACTCCGTTATAGACTGTTTTATAGATTTTTGCTTTTTTATAAAGTTTCGCATAAGCATTTGAAAGAGATATAAAATATGTTTTTTTGAAATGTGACATCAGATCGTCCATATACAAATCGTAGAGATTATGTAAAGTTACTAATAGTGGTTTTTTAAGTTCATTTTCAATTACAGCGGGTACAAAGTCGGGGTAGACGTGACTATGAATTATGTCGAATTGATCCTGAATTTCTACAATTTTTCTGGAAAGCTCGAGTAAATTTGCCACCTGTCTGACAAATTCATTTTCAACCGGTTTTGCATCTACCCAGCCCTTTTCAATTAGCGGAATTATTTTTACATCCGGAATATAACTGTCACCTGTGCCAAGTAGGGACACCTCATGCCCTTTTTTTACCAGACCCTGCGCTAACTGAAGAATAACCCTTGATCTTGAAGCAAAAAATTTTGGCTCAACTTTCCGTTTGAGAGTAGATACGATAAGAATCCGCATAAAAATAATTATACACGAAGGATTATTACAAATAAGCAAATTCCAAGATACAAGAAACAAGATACAAAAAAATAACAATATTCAAATTTGGAAAAAATTTAAAAGGTTTAGTTTGTAATTTAAATTTTTGTATTTTGGAGATTGATTGTTTCTTGTGGGTCGTTTCTTGGAACTTTAACCGTTTACTTTTTTACTGTTTTCGCGATTTTTTTGTATTTTTTAATTACTGTTAGAAGAGGGGAGGGAACAGCAGGATTTTTTGTCTGTATTGATCTCTCATACATCCGGTAGAATTTGCCGGCAATTTTATCCCAATTAAAACGTTCAATTACGGTTCTATAAGCATTTTCACCCATTTTAAAGCGCAGTTTTTCATTTTCAATAAGAAGATTTACTTTTTGGGCAATTTCGTTGGGGCTTTTGGGTCTTACTAAAAATCCGTTCATTCCGTCTTTTACGATTGTTGACACACCACCCTTGCGGGTTACTATAACCGGTGTCTTATGGACCATGGACTCAAGAATTACAAGTCCAAGTGGTTCATTCCAGACACTGGGAGCCACGTAGACGTCGGAGCGAAGATAAAAATCGTTTATCTCGCCCAGTTTATGCGAGAAATAACCAAGCATGTGAACATTGGTTAGTTTGAATTTTTGGATGAGGCTTTCCAGATACTTTCTTTCCGGACCGTCACCTAAGATAACTATTTCAGCTTTAATCTGTCGGGCAGCTTTAATCAGATATTCGACTCCTTTGTGGATTGTAAGCCGGCCGGTAAAGAGAACCATGTTTGGATATTTAAAGTGATATTTTTTATCAATCCAGGAAGTGTTTTTTCCAAAATCTACCTGATTGCTTACTCCCGCAGGGATGGTTTTGGTTTTTTTGGCAAGATCGCGACCAAACATCTGCAGATACCATTCTCTGGTAAAGTTACTGTTGGCTGTTATAAATTTAGCACGGGTTGATGCATCTCTTACATTCGCTTTCCATCTTCCGTCTTCGCTAAAGTAGTGCAGATCGCTGCCATGGGTGGTGATGATAAAAGGTATTTTATAGAGATTGGCGAGAGTTCTGGCAACCGGCGGCAGAAAAGCCGTATGAAAAACATGAATCAGATTTGGTTTAAATTTTTCGATCGCTTTGGAAGTCCGTGTCAGATAGTAATTATGAAGCTGAATAAATTCCTGGTTAGAAAATTTCGCATATTTTTTGCTATGGGGAAGTTCCGGATTTCCGACAAAAACTCCCATGATGGGTGGTTTGATGCGGAATATTTTTATTTTTTTTAAAACTCTGGTTTCCGGAGCAACAATAGCCGCTTGGAAATCCTCAGGGTAAATATGGGTGAGATGTTGGGTGAGACGCCGCAACCAAGCCCCGGAACCATTACCCCAAAGCGGAAACATGTAAAGATAAAGTATTCTCATATTTTTAAAAATTATACCATTTTTGTAATTTATCCCCCTTCGCGAAAAACCTCGGGCGTCAGCCCGCAGGATTAAAGCGAAGTGATTTTCGCTTCGGAGGGATTCCGCTCCCTACGAAGCGTAACCATATGATATCACGAGCGTAAGCTCGTGGGAGCTTTATACAGAATTAGGTAGGAATTATATTATTATTAAGCCTCAAATTCAACCCAGGACATACAGTCTACGACCTTAAAAGCAAAAGGTGTTATTTTTATTTTATGGTACATCTTGACAACGGCCGTCTCAAAGATGTACCATGTTTGTATGGGTAGACAGACGGAAAAAAAACTCGCTTACGGTCAGTTGACAGACTTAATAATGGAAAGTATTGTTGCATTGTTTATTGAATCAGGAAGATATTCGCCACCGCCAAGGCTGGGAATTATTTTAGGAAATTTAATATATGCGATTCTGGAGCAAAAGAGAAAAAATATTACAGAGGACAAATTAAAAAGAGCAGTACGTGCTTTAGAAAAGCGCAAGGTTATCTATATTGAGGAAAAAGATGATAAAGTTTTCGTGCACCTGGATGAAAAAGGCCAAAACAGGGTAATTGAGCATTCCCTAAAGATACTCTTAGACTTTAAAAAAAAGAAAAAAATCTGGAATGGCAAATGGTTTTTAGTTTTTTTTGATGTTCCCGAGAGCGAAAGAAACAAGAGAGATTACTTGCGTGATTATCTCAAGAAATTAGGATTTTTTCAGTATCAACAAAGTGTATACCTTTTTCCTTATGAGTGTGAAAGAGAAGTTAGGCAGATTAAAAAAATCGTAGAAGGAGCTAAATATATGAAATATATTACTGCAGATAAGATCGAAGATGAAGCAGCCGCAAAAAGATTTTTCAGTATAAACTAATAGGTACATTTTTGCCACGGCCGTGGCAAAAATGTACCATACGTATCTGCATAATTATTAGATTTGAGATAAAAAATCAGTTTTTAACCGACTTAAGAATTCTGGAAATAGGGACGAGATAATTTTTTTTTCTTCAGTATTAAAATCTTGCAGAGTATAGGTTTCGCCGTCAATCCAGCCTGTATTTGTACGATTATCAATACCTATTCTGATCCGCCAGAAATCTTTAAATCCCAAATTATTTTCAATAGATTCGATTCCGTTATGGAGTTTGGGGCCTATACCTTTTTGGATTTTAAATTTTCCCAAAGGAATATCCAAATCATCATGGACTACCAGTAAATCATTTTTCAGTACTTTGTATTTTGTAACAAGTTTCTTGACCGCTTTACCGGAAAGGTTCATGAAGGTCAGAGGTTTAGCCAAAAGAATAGTCGTATGGTTAAATGGCTGCATGGTTAGATAACTTTTAGTTTTTTTAACTATGTAACAATTTAGCCATTTAGCAATGTAGTCAGTGAACATGTAACCTGCATTGTGTCGGTTATTTTTATACTTATCACCCGGATTTCCGAGACCCACTATTAATTTCATTATCAAAATTATAATTGATTTTATAAGACTTTTTACTCTATACTGAAAGTCATGTCTAAATACGTTCCGGATATTTCAACACACAGATGGGTTGTAATTTCACCCCAACGTGGAACAAGGCCCGAAGATCATAACGACAAATCAAAAGAAAAAAAAATTTGTCCGTTTTGTGAAGGCAATGAGAGTATAACACCGCCGGAAGTATTCCGGTTTGGTGGAGGCGATCCAAACAAAGCAGGTTGGAAAGTAAGAGTGGTTCCGAACAAATTTTCAATTACCGATATACATGAAGTGATTATTCATTCCCCGGGACACGAAAAAGATATCGTAGAGATGCCTTTGGAATATACAGAATTAATTTTGACAGCGTATCGTCAACGCTATAATAATTATAGAAAGAAAGGTCAGGTACTTATTTTCTGTAATCATGGGGAGCACGCAGGTGAATCATTAACCCATCCCCATTCCCAGTTGGTAGTTATTCCAAGTCAGATTAATCTTGACACATTGGTCAGGGAACCTTTAAATAATTTAGTTGAAGACAACAAGTTATTTCACGTCTATTGTCCCGATTTTTCCCAGTGGCCATATGAAGTCTGGATCGCTCCTAAAAAAACAGATACTTTTTTTGGAGATATAACAGATATAGAGATTAAAGAGTTGGCAGAAATCATGTTAAAAATGCTAAAAAGACTTTTACGCATATATCAGAAGCATCCGATATCAACGCTTGTTTTTGGTTATAACTATTATATTTATCATAAGGAAAACTGGTATCTAAGAATCATTCCCCGCCTTATTCATAGAGCCGGTTTTGAACTGGGAACCGGATTATACGTAAACATAGTAGATCCTCTTGAGGCAGCTCTGGAGCTTAGGGGTGTTGAAAGAAGAATGATGGGAGTGTTGAAGAAGCTGAAAAAGTTTTAATTTATTTGATTTCCAGTTTCTTCAATTCAGTTCTGGTTTGTGAACCTTTCTCATCAGTTAGGACTATTTGATAGTAGATCTCATTTTCAATATTTATATCTCCGGTTGTTAATTGATGCAGCTTTGCAGGTTTTTCGCTGATATTTTTTTCAATCGTTTGTTGAGTTGTAGAATCATTAAAAATTATTTTTGATTGAAGCGGCAGAACTGTTTTAAAAGAAACAAAAAGATAACGGTTTGCCGAAGTTATGTATATGTTTTTAATTTGATCCTGGGCTTGAATCGAATAAATATTTTGTCTTTGTAAAAAAGTATAGGCGGTTAAACTTACGATAGAAGCAAATAATAAAACGCTAAGTACGGCTACAGATTTAATTGACGGTAATGGAATATTCCAGATTTTGAAATAATCGATCTTTGCGGTTTGGGCTTTTTTAAAAAGTACTAGGTCATTCGGGTAAGCAAATATTCCCTTACAGGTTGCGCAGTGGAGCAGTGTAACTTCAGCCGGTATGCTTTCGGATTGTAAATGGGTAAGAACAGAATTATCATTCGGGCAAAGTTTTGTTTCATTGGATATCCGGTTAATTTTTAAATCTGAAGCGAGGTTTTGTGCCGATGTCAGGGAGATTCTATTGATCCCATTTTCCTGAAAAAAAGTACCTCCGCAGTTTGAGCAGTGAAGAATATTCTGATTATCGATTACATCTTCAATTAATTTTTCTTTACAATTCGGACAAAGCATATTATTTACATTAGTATAATTAAACAAATTCCAAGATACAAGAAACAAGATACAAAAAAATAACAATATTCAAATTTAAAATACTCAAACGATTTTGTTTGAAATTTAAATTTTTGTATTTTGGAGATTATTTGTTTCTTGTAAGTTGTATCTTGTGATTTATTATGAAGGATTTACTCCTAAAAGTCTTTGGACAACTTCTTTTTTATATCTTCTGTCTCCTCTGGAGTTGATGCGGATTGCAGGAAGCTTACCTTTTTTACCCCAGCGTTTTATTGTTAGTGATGAAACGCGTAAAAGATCGGCAACCTCTCTAATTGTTAAAAGATCCGGTAAGTCCGACAGTGATACTTTTGCAGACGGTTTGAATTTATTTGTCATACCACTATGCTGTTAGCGAAAATGTTAATCTTAACAGCTTCGTTGGGTATTTTAGATTTTATATTAAATCTTAAAAAATACCTAACGTAGCTATCAAAATATATCTTTCAATAGCGAAGAGGTATCATCGTCTGAATTATAAAATGCAAAATAGCCTTTGTCAACAAGAAAAATTGTCGGCACTCAGAATGACACTTGATTTCTGTTAAAATATTTTATATGAAGTTCCAAGATCTGAAAAACTTTTTTATTTTGATATTTTTTTTTACCATCTCCTTGTTTTTTTTAATTAATAATATTTATGCAGAGAGTCCTTATTTTTACAGTTGTGTTCTGGCTGCTACGCCTACTGTGATTCAAACTCCGGTAGTTACAATAACTTCAGTACCGACGACTGTGCCAACTTCCACATCTTTTCCAACATCTACTCCTTTTCCAACACCTACTTCTTTGCCAAACTGTCAGTTGAAAATGGGCACAGGCGAGCGGACAAAAGCCGATCTTGTAGTGCTTGCGGAAGATTATAATAATAATAACGACTTTTTGGCAGCTGTAGATAAAGCGGTTGTGGCTTTGAATAAAACTAATTTAGGCACGGCAAGATTGGGAAAGATAAATCTTTGGGCTTTAATGGATCTTAATCAAACTTTTTTTAAGGGTTTTAATTGTCCTACGGCTAACGGGGTAACGGTTGCCTGTTGGGATCATGTTAAAGCATTTAACCTGGCAGCGTCAAAGTGTGGTGGCGATAGCTATTTAATATTCAATAATGACACTCACCGTACCGGATCAATTGGGGGTATTTCTATTTGGGGGGGGACTTATATCTATAATTTTGCTTTGGATCAGCCGACGGTTCCGCATGAATTGGGACACAGTTTAACGGGTTTGATGGATGAATATTCTTTTGGAATTGCGGCTCCCGCAGGAGCTGTAGCTGGATTAAATTGTTCCGAACTGCCTTCACAGAGTCAGACGGTACCCTGCCCAAAATGGGCAAACAGATTTCCCAATGTCGGATGTTACCCGCGATGCGGTTTTACCAATTTTTACAGACCCGCAGTTCGGAGTATAATGGATAGGGGAGGAACAGGAGCAGTTTATGATTTTAATGAACCGTCTCTTATAGACGGTTGGGATGAGATGTTAAAATTATTTCCATAATTTAACTATTAACTATGGCAAAAATCAAAATAATTTTTGTAATCGTTGTAGGCTTTGCATTAACCGTTTTAACTTCGACATATTTAAGCAAATCAAAAATTAATCCTTCTGTCAGTCATGCTGCGGTAAAAGTTGTGCTGAATCAAACTCCGGATTACAGATTATCCTTAAAAAGTCTTTCGGGTGAAAGTTCCTACACATCTGACTATAAATTGAAAATTCCTTTTGGCTATTACAACGTTAAAATAATTGGAGATAGAGGAGAAGAATTATTTTCAGGAAAAGTGGAGAAGAATAGGGTAAATTTTCCTCCTTATGAAATTGACGGAGCAAAAGAATCGGATTCTTCAGTTGCCACACTGGAACCTTTAAAGGAAATGACTCTTTTGCTGCCTTATTTTAAAAACGGTAAAAAAATAATTTTTTTCGACGAAAATAATCTGGAAAAATATCAGGTAGACATTGAAAAGATTGGTTTACCGGAGGGATTTTTAAAGAATCTCTGTGGAAACGGGATTTGTGATTCGGGTGAGAATGTTATCTTCTGTTATAATGACTGTCATAAAAAATAATGGAACGTTTTATCGCTTTACTGCTTTTTATTTTAGTATTGCCATTTATTTTAGTTCTTTTGATTTTAGTAACTTTGACTTCTCCGGGTTCTCCTATTTTTGTACAAAAAAGAAGCGGAAAAAATTTCAGACCTTTTTTTATTTATAAAATAAGAACGATGCAGGAAAATGCCGAAAAATTAAAAGACGGATATTCTCATTTAAATCAGGCTGACGGCCCGGTATTTAAAATTTACCATGATCCGCGGTTAACAACATTTGGAAAAGTTCTCTGGAAGACAGGCATCGATGAGATTTTACAGCTTATTAATATTATTAAAGGGGACATGAGCTTTGTCGGGCCAAGACCATTACCGGTCGATGAAGCTATAAAGGTCCCGAAAAAATATAATCTGCGGTTTACCGTGAAGCCCGGTCTGACATCTTTATGGATAATCAGGGGAGCACATAAGTTAACATTCAAACAATGGATGGAGTCGGATCTTGAATATGTCAATAAAAAAAACTTTTTATTATATATGTATATTATAGTGTCGACGATTTTTCTCATTTTAAAGTGGACGGTTAAGGAGATTGTGTCATTCTGGGGAGGAGGCGATGCGACGACTCCAGATTCTAACAACGACTCTGGACAAGCCAGAGTGACGGGATAACTATCCTTGACTTTTCTCACGCTAGGGACTATTTTTAAAGTATAAAATAATATGAGTGGAAAAGTGTTAAACTTAAAACAAAAGGAAAATATGGCGACATTTTATAATAACTTAGCTTTAGTTATCGTAACTGCAGGAATTGTCAGCCCGTTGTATACGGGAATGAAAAATTTTTATTTATATTTTGGAACATCTATAGCGTCGTTGATAATAAGTTTCATTTTTTTAAAAGTTTCCCTTGATTTTTTAAATGATAGGTAATGCAGAAACAAATTACTTGTTAATGATGATTTTTTTTAGTCTATTTGCTATAGGAAGTCATTATTTTTGGTTTGGTGGTAAAAAGAAATAAATTATGGACGTCAATACTTTAAATACTATTTTGATGATTATAACTTTTGGTTTAGCCGTGTTTGGTTACTTTTACATATTAAAAGATAATAATAATAAAAAATAATTCCATGCGTAAAAAATATTTTCAGAGATCAGTTACCAGACGATACCTGACTAAGGGTGTAGCACCTCTGATTCCTCTTATAATAAGTGCTGTTGTTCTTATTAGCACCATGGCGGTATCTCTATTTTATACAGATGATCAAAAAGAACTTCGTTCAAGAGCAGCTAGTACCACAGGTTGCGATGTAACATTAACTGCCTCAGCTCTTCCGAATTCAGGGTCAGTACCTTTAAATAATGTTGATCTAAAAGCAAATGTAGGAGGAACTACTACCGGAACAATTGAATACCAGTTTAACTGTGTTCAAGGTGATAATACTTGGGACAAGATAGTATCTACCTCAGTTAATCCATATACAGCGGTTGATCTTTGTAATTATTCAACCTCCGGTTCTAAAACTGCAACCGTAAATGTCATAAGAGGTGGGTGTTCAGCCTTTAAAACAGTAAGTATAAATGTTGGAACATCAGCTCCTACTCCAACTAAAACAAAAACTCCGACTCCTCCCGCAGCATGTAACGTCACTCTTTCTGCCTCAGCTCTTCCGAATTCAGGGTCAGTACCTTTAAATAATGTTGATCTAAAAGCAAATGTAGGA
>MGAF01000019.1:28935-43204 GCA_001789635.1 Candidatus Roizmanbacteria bacterium RIFCSPLOWO2_01_FULL_35_13
GAACGCCCACAAAAACAAGAACTCCGACTCCGGGAGGTCCAAGTCCGACCGTACCACCCGGATCAGGCGGATTAATGTTTGCGATTAGGCTTCCGGATATAACAAGCTTTAATATTCAAGCCTCTGATGTTCAGGTTGAATTAAGAAGCAGTACCACTACTTTAGAAACTGTAAATATGGATTTAGTGCAGGATGGACTTTATTTCCGAACCGGTTCGCCGGTTATATTTAATTCTGCTCAGAACCAAACTTATAATATCTTTGTTAAGACCAGCGTAAGCTTGGGCAGGGCTTTTGGTGGAGTCACATTGAATTCATCCCAAATGTTCGATTGTACAGTCGCGGGAGATCCGAACTGCGGTGAGTTAATAAGTCAAAGAGATAACAAATTACTCCAGTCCGGTGACAGCGACGGATTTGATACAGCTTCAGGCAGTTACAATAAGATTGATTCGTCAGATCTGCAAGCTTTGAATCAATTTTTTAACCAACCGGCTACTGGTCAGGCTTCCAGCGTAGATTTCAATATCGACGGGAACGTAGACATCAGTGATTTGGAAATAATTGGAAAGAATTACGGACTGCTAGGAGACTAAAATACCATGCCAAACAGATTATTAATAAATTCCAGAAAGACGGCAATTATTATTGTTGTATTAGTAACTCTTTTAGCAGGATCCATCTTTTTATTAAGACAGGGCAGAAGATCAAAGGCAACTCCCGGAGTACCGACACTCTTTTATTCTACAGAACCCGGATCTCTTCAATCCGGTCAAAATTTTGACTTAGTATTAAAAATAAATCCAAACGGAGCAACTTTATATGCTTTTGAACTTTATACAATTTATGATCCACAAAAAGTTGATTTTCAAAATACGACTATTTTAGCTCAAAATATATCTTCACAGTTTATATTGATCAACTCAACAGTTGACACTGCTAACAACATTATTTCAATTACAGGAGCAAAGACCGGCAGTGCATTTCCCAGCAGTTCTAATACGGAGATAGCCAGAGTTAAGATGAAAGTAAAAAGCGGAGTTTTGGGAGATGTTGGTTTTTCCTGGGGAGGCAATACCAAAGTGGGAAGTAATTTAAATAAAGAATTATTAGACGGTCTGTTTACAATCAGCGAAGTAACGATCCAACCTACTTCAACTCCGGGACAGCCAGCCGGTCCTGATTTGCATCTTGATATTCCTACATTACCCAGAGTTGGCGGGTCAGGTATAGCCCAACGCGGGGCAAATGTTGATGTCCAGGTATTTTTAAAAACAAATAATATTCCGGTTAAGGCGGTTGATTTTATCCTTCCTTATGATGATTCAATGCTGACTTTTCAAAATACCGCAGATCTGGTGGCAAATATTGAATTGGATCCGAACTCAGGTTTTAACACCCAGTTCGTAATTAAAAAGGTCGATGTTGTAGCCAAAAAAATTATTTTTGCTTTAGTTGTGCCTGTGGTGAATCAACAACCTGTTCCTGTAAGCAGTCCTAATGATATTCTTTTGGGAATTATAAAGTTTAAGGTTAGAACGGACGCCCCGGACGGTCAGGTTTCTCTATTACCCGATACAACCAGTACTATTTACGATCTTCAGACGCAGAATATTTTAACCTGTACCGGTGGTATTCGTTTTAATGTCGGTGTCTTAACAGCGACAGATACACCTATTCCTACTTCCCCGCCTTTTATAACTGATACGCCTTGGCCAACATTTCCTCCTCCTCCGACTAATACGCCGTTTATTATTTTACCGACTTCAGTTCCAACAATAACCAATCCACCGGTCGGAGTGGCTATGGCATTGGATTTTAAATTCAGATTTCAGGGTATTCTGGCAAAACCCAACCGGTTAAATTCGATTCCGGTTAAAATTACCGTAAAAAGTAGCGCAGCTTCAGCAAATACAATTAAGTCTGTTTCGGCTAATGTGACGGTAGATGCAAGCGGTATCTGGTCGGGGCAAGCCTATTTCCCAAGTCTTTTGGAAGCTCCGGATTACATTATTTTAGTCAAAGGACCAATGCATCTGCAAAAAAGAATCTGTGAAAATAGTCCCAGTGAGACTGAACCCGCTAAATACAGCTGCATTTCCGGCAATATACAGCTTCTTGCAGGCACAAATCTTCTTGATTTCAATCAAATTAATCTGATTGCCGGCGATTTACCTCAGCAGGATGGTGTGGCAAATGCTTATGATGTTGCTTTAACCAGAAATAATCTGGGTAGTACGGATCCGGCCATCTTAGCAATTGCAGATGTTAATTTCGATGGCATCGTCGATACTCAAGACTATTCTTTGGTCATCGAGGCTTTAGCAATTAGAACCGATGATGAACTATAATAAAAATATGAACGATCAACCAAATAAAAATTCAAAATCCAAATTGAAGTTAATTTTACTTTTAGTCTTTATAGTTTTCGCTGTTTTATTGCTGATTTTAAACAGAACCGGAAAAAAAGATAAAAATAAGCAGCAACCTGCACCTTTGGTAGTTATTCCGACTCCTATAATTTTAACTGAAGGTTCTTTGTCAATTCAGACGATATCAACAAAAGTTACCACCGAAAATACAAAAGATATAGAAATTATTGCCAGTTCCAATCAGAAATCGATAGTTGCTTATGACATTGTTATTACTCATGAAAGAGGAGCTTTGGAAGTGCTTTCAGTTGAGTCGCTTTTGCCGGACTTCAAGGTATATCCCCTGGAAAAAAACAATCACTTCATTATTACCGGCGTAAAAGAACCTGAAAGCAAGTCAAATTCCGTGTTTGAAAATTTACCGATAGTAAAACTTAAAATTTTACCCAAAAAAAGTAAAAATCTAACTCTAAATTTAGTCAGTTCATTGGGAAAAGAAAAGAGCCAGATGGTAGATGAAGAATCTAAAATTTTAAGACCGGAACTTACGTATTTTAAGTTAAATATAAATTGATGTTTTTATACTAGACTAATAAATAATGAAACAATTTGTATTAAATATATTAATCAGTTTTATCCTGTTTATTTTTTCGGCTAGCGTTTTTGGTCAAATCCAGGCTGCTTTTTTGGATTTTGATAAAGCTACCGCAACGGTAAATATAGGTGGAAATATTGATATTGGCGTGCGGATTGATTCGGGATCAAATCAGATATCTTCAACAGATGCTTATGTGTTATACGACCCGGTTTTGCTCGAAGCTGTAGCTATCACACCCGGAACGTTTTTCCCAACCGTGGTTAATAATATAACTTCCGGAAGACTTTATATCGCAGGGTTGGTAGATGATGCGGCAAGCTCTAAAACCGGAACAGGAATTGTAGCAACAATAACTTTTAAAGGATTAAGTATAGGACAAGCCAATCTTGCCTATGATTGTCAGCAGGGTGTATATAATAGTTCTAAAATAATCCAGAACGATCTGGATGCCACCAATATAATCGACTGCGAGCAGAGCGGAACGAGTTTAATTAGCGTTGAAGCGGCCGGCACAAATCCAATCAATACTACGCCAGGAGCTGTAAATAGATACCCAAATAATGCTACAAATTCAGCTCTGCCAAAGACCGGAATATTTGATAATATTTCTAAGGTGGCAGTTCCCGGAATGATATTATTTATAGTTGGCGTTGCTTTAAGGCTGGTTTTGTAAAGATATAAAAGATTAAAAATAAAAAATAAAATATACATATCAAAAATGAAAAATATTTGATATTTTATATGTATATTTGAGATTTAATATTTAATTTTTAATATTAACTTATGAGGTTTCCAAAAACTCCGGCTTTAATTACTGGAATAGTTTTAGCAGTAATTTTACTGGTCGGAAGTTTTATGGTTGCGCAAAATTTGCCGGGACGGGCTGCCGATGAAGAGCCGCGTGATGTCGTGGTTTCGGACCTTACAACTAATTCTGCAAAGATAAGTTTTGCTACAGGATCTAAAACGCAGGGGGTGGTGGAGTATGGATTGTCACTTACGACATTAAATTTATTGGCTCCTGAAAGTGAGTCGGCAACGAGTCATGAAGTTGAATTGACACTATTATCAGAGTCTACTACTTATTATTTTCAAATTTCTATCGGTGGTAAAAAATATGATAACGCCGGAGTACCCTGGACATTCAGCACAAAATCACCTGAAGAAGAATCAAAACGTGTAATACCGACACTGCCAACCGGCAGGCCGTTACCGACAAGCAGAGTTTTAATTACAGATGGCCCCAGTTCCTGCACCGAATCTGTCTGTGAAAAAATAAAGTTAAAGCTAGGCAAGGGTTGCACAACCCAGGATTATATAAGATGTATTAAAAAAGGCGCTACCCAAAAACCCTTAACAACTCCTTAAATAATTCCGTTGCCCAAGCTTGAAGGAATGAGGAAATTTAATATAAAAGAAGTAACCGGACGAATTATTATGTCAAGCATAGACGAACCACCGAAAGGAAAAATTAACATAAGTAAAAATATCATTCCATAACGTTCGAGTTGATACCATTCATGAGCTTTTTCGTCAGATAATAATCCACCTACGATTTTAAAACCATCCAGCGGATGAATAGGCAGAAGGTTGAATACTCCCAATATTACATTTAAAGAAATCATCGGAACGAGCAAAAAATAAGCCGAAGTGAGCCGCAAAATAAGAGAAAGAAGAATTGCTAAAACAAAATTTGAGAAAGGACCTGCAAGTGAGATAATTGCGGCATCTTTTCTTGGGTTTTTTAAGTTGTAAGGATCGAATCCAACCGGTTTTCCCCAGCCAAAACCAAAAAATAAAAGAAAAAGAAGCCCTAAACCGTCTATATGAACTAAAGGATTAAGCTTGAGTCTACCGGCAAGTCTGGGTGTAGGATCGCCAAGATAGTCTGCAGCATATGCATGTGAAAATTCATGTACTGCAATTGCAACTAATAAGGCAACAAGGTAAACGAAGAAGAGTAGAGGATTAGAGAAAAGATAAGATAACATACAAATTACTAATATCTAATTGACCTAATTAACCTAAATAATTCACAATTTTTAAATTTTGAAATTAGGATTTTGAACATTGATTAGAAATTAGATCAATTAGAATAATTAGAGCAATTTAAGTTTGAATTGTCGTATATATTATGATATCATAAATCTTCTATGAATATCTGTTATCACTGCGGAAAAGGCTTGTTATTCGGTCGTAGCCACACTCATCACAGAGGTGTAGCCGGAGGCAGATGGAAAAAAAGAGCTCCCAAGACAAGACGAATATTCCAACCCAATCTTCAGAGAGTTGAAATTATGGAGGACGGAGAAGCAAAAAGAGTTAAACTTTGCGCCAAGTGCTTAAAAAGGGTTAAAAAGGATTTAAGAGATGGAGTAAAGCCATTTTTTCAATTAGCTCAATATCAAATAAATAATTCTGCTTTTAATAAATCTGAACCTTCTCCAATAGCCACCGTAGCTTAATTTTTAATATATAATTAAAATTATTATGCTTCTTTCCAAAAAGAAACGCTATCTTCAGGTTGCTTTTAACTCGACTCTGGATGAGGCCTATGAGATTATTCAGACATTGCCTGCAAGTGACCGCATAATACTCGAAGCAGGAACTCCGCTTATAAAACAGTTTGGTGTATCCGCGATTCAGAATCTTTACACTTGGTGGAGTATAAAAACAAGACCCCACGACATTCTTCCTTATATTGTTGCCGATCTAAAGACTATGGATCGCGGAGAGACAGAAGTCGGCTTGGCTAAAAATGCCGGTGCATCTGCTGCTATCTGCCTCGGTCAGGCACCCGTCGAGACAGTCAATAGTTTTATAGAGAGTTGTGAGAAGGTGGGAATAGATAGCATGGTTGATATGATGAATATTGATTTTCCCATTAATATTTTAAGAAAGCTAAAAAAGCCTCCTAATGTTGTTTTGCTTCACAGAGGGGTAGATGAAGAAATATTTAACAAAAACAAACCAATACCTTATATTCAAATAAACAAAGTTTTAAGTTCGTATAACGTATTGATTTCAATAGCAGGCGGGGACTCTATTAGAGAAGTTCAAAGAGCTGTATTTAACGGAGCCAACATAGTTGTAGTTTGGAAGAATTTTTATCATTCAGATGAGAATACAGGCAAGTTAGCCGAAGAATTTTTAAAAGAGATTAAATAAACTTCATAGCTACTTAAGGAAAAGTCTTGAAAAAGCCAGCAAATAACCTGCGATAGAATAGGAAAAAGTAGTCAATAAAATATTTTTAATCATAACGTCTACAACTTTTAGAAGGTCATCTTTGCTCAGATGCTTTAAAACATAAAAAACTCCTATAATAATTAAAACTCCCGCGTAACTTTTAAACAGTAAATTTCTCAATCTGATAAACTCTTTCAGAGTAGATTCAATTGAACCCATATCCAATCCTAACTTAGTCAGATATAAAATAAGAAATATATTAAGAAGATAAAAAATACTTAATAAATAAGTTAAAAAGTTAGAGTTCTTTCCTTGTTTAGCAAGATCCATGGAGGTTTTACTTACCAATTTTTTCAGTCATTTTTTTAAATCCCTCAATTATTTCAATAGGTACAGCAAAAATCACCGTATTTGCAGGATTGGCAGTGGTTGATTCAATTGTTTGCAGAGTGCGTAAAGAAATTGCACCGCTATGCGATAAGTTAGTCATAGCTTTATTCAATTTTTCGGATGCGCTTAGTTCTCCCTCGGAGCGAATAATGGTTGCTCTTCTTTCTCTTTCGGCTTCGGCCTGCTTGGCCATGACGCGTTTCATATCGGCCGGAACTTCAATATCCTGAATTTTTATTGCCGTAACATCGATTCCCCATTCGGTTGTTTCTTTGTCCACTATGCTTTTTATTTCATCAGCCAGCTTCTGTCTTTCTCCCAGAAGCGTATCAAGTTCGACTCCGCCGATTACATCACGTAGCGCCGTTTGCGCGTATTGAGTAATGGCGTAAGTATAATCCTGGATTTTTAAGACTGCGTCTTCGGGTTTTGTTACCTGGAAATAGACTACGGCATTTATTCCGACCGGCACGTTGTCTTTGGTAATTACTTCCTGTTGTGGAATATCAGAAGTCGTGATTCTCATGTCGACCTTTATTACTCTTTGAATAATCGGAATAAGAATATTCAAACCAGGATTAATGGTTCCGGAATATTGACCTAATGTGAGCACAATACCGCGCTCATACTGATCGATGATGACGAGAATTTTTAAAAGAAGAATAACTCCTATTACAAGAATTGGAAGCGTAAGAAAATACATACATTAATTAACGCAAATTCAGACTATTTTGTCAACAGTTTTTTTACCACTTCGCTTTGATTTTGAAAAAAGTGGTAATGCCCACCGTAGCTTTCAAATTTTAGTTTCTACTTCTAATAGAAAATAAAAAAATATAAAATCAAAGCTACATTAGGTATTAACCCCTTCCTTTTGAAAGCGAAGGGGTATTAAATCTCCGTCTTTTTCTTCGAAAAGCTGTTGATTTTGTTCCAAGGCTCTTTGGGTAAAAAGTACACCTCTGAGGTGGTCGGCTTCGTGTTGAATAATAAGAGCTTTAAATCCGCTAAACCATTTTTTATGTCTTTTACCCGTTTGGTCCTGAAATTCCAAATAGACTTTATGGGCTCTATCAACATTTCCCCAGATTTTAGGAATAGATAAGCAGCCTTCCAGCCTGTGTTTTTTTTTCTTTTTAATTTCAGAACCCTGAGGGTTCCCAGCTTCGACTTTGATAATTTTTGGGTTTATGAATATTTCGGTTTTCGCCTCGGGTGTCGGTTTAATAATAAAAATCGCCATATTTTTGTCTATTTGAGGAGCTGCCAAACCGACTCCCTGTGGATTAACCTGCGCTCTTAGAGTTTGATCCATATTTTTGACCAGTTCAACCAGTTTTTCGTCAAACCGTTCAACTTTTTTAGTTCCGTCTGTCAGGACAGGATTTGGAATGGTTACAATTTTCAGCATGCGGATATTATATAATAACAATAATAGAAATTAATAGAAATTTCTAATTTCTAAGTACTCTAATTGATCTAATCAAATCCAAATGTCATAATGACTAAATTTAGAAATTGGGAACTTGGGAAATTGATTAGAATAATTAGAAATTAGGTCAATTAGATCAATTATGAAACTATCTCTCTGCATCGCCACTTATAATGAAGAAGCCAATATCCATTACCCGTTAGACTCCTGTTATGATTTTGTGGATGAGGTCATTATCGTTGACGGTGGATCAGCAGATAAGACCGTTGAAAAGGCAAAGTCATACGGTAAAAAAGTAAAAGTTTTTATAGAGCCAAATCCGCCGATGTTTCATCTTAATAAACAGAAGGCAATCGAACGGGCAAAAGGGGAATGGATTTTACAATTGGATGCGGATGAAGAAATAGCCGATGAATTAAAATTAGAAATAAAAGAAATAATTCATCGGAATTTCCAATTTCCAATTTCTCCTTCGACAAGCTCAGGATCCCGAGCAAAGTCGAGGGACAATTTCCAATCAAATACCAAATTCCAAAATTCAAATGTAAGTTCTCGACAAGCTCGAACTATAAAAAATTATTCTTCGAGCGAGCGGAACGAGTCGAGAAGTTATGTTGCGTATTATCTTCCCCGCAAAAACTTCTTTCTCACCCGTTTTCTGCTGAAGGGCGGTCAATATCCTGATTATACTATTCGCCTTTATCGCAATGGCGCAGTGCGATTTCCCCTTAAAAGCGTTCACGAGAATGTTGTTATAAATCCAGAATTTAAAATTCAGAATTCAGAATTAATTGGGAATTGGGAATTGGAAATTGGATATTTGAGCAGTCCTATTCTTCACTATGCTGATCCTGATTTTTCCCGCTACCTCAAGCGCTGGGACAGATACACGACCTTAGACGCAGGTATGTTAGCAAAAGAAATAAAATACCAAATATCAAATATCAAATATCTGCTTATGTTTTTAGATTACTTTATGTTGAAGCCAACCGCAACCTTCTTTTCCATGTATTTCCGCCACCTGGGCTTTATGGATGGTTTCCCCGGTTTCGTCTTTGCCCTTTTTTCCTCAATCCGCTTCTGGGTGATTTATATAAAACTCCCTACTTTAAGTAAGAGTTCACGCTTCTTGACAAAACTATACCAGACTATGTCATTGCGAGGAGGAGGAACGACGACGAAGCAATCCCATTAATAAGATTGCTTCGCTCCAAAACTCACCGCTCGCAATGACAATTGATTATAATCTTTGTCAAGACTTGTGAATAGTTACAAATAATTTATTGTTGACAATAATTCTGATACAGTTATTATTAATAATATGTTGCTGAAGAAAAATACTGCAAAAATAATTTTTATTTTATTTCTATTTATTGTTCCATATATTATATCTGCCCAGGAATTTCCCCCTCCGGATCCGCTTACACCAACCAGTTCAGGCAAGCAAAAATCTATGCCGCCACATCCGAGAGTTATACTTTTGCAGAAATTAAAAACTATAACCGATACTATAAAAGCAGAAAAAGTTGCAGATATTTTTATGAAACTGGCTGATATTAATCAGCAAAGAACTGGACAAATGCAGGATGTCTTGGACCGAATGAATGCTGTACTGCAGAGTTTATTACAGAAAATTGAACAGGCAAGTGCAGGCGGGGTAGACATAACTTTGGCTCAGCAGGCAGCAAATGAAGCCCAGGCAGCCTTTGACGTAGCCCAGGCGGCAGTTGCCAGCCAGTCGGCAAAAGTCTTTACTCTCGACGCCACAAATGAAGCCACATTAAAGCCAAAAGTCGGTCAGCAGGTATCCCAGCTTCAGGCGGATTTACAGGCAGTCCGAAGTTTAGTGATTGAGGCAAAACATAAGATTTCAGCAGTAATCAGAGAGTTGGCAAAGACCGGCGTAGGCAAGATCGGTCAGAAGGACAAATCAGCCACATCTGAGCCCGCTCTATTCCAACCGTTTATACCGTAGTAAATTGGTATATTTGAAATTAGTTATGGAAAAAAATCAAATTCCGAATCAGGCACAGAATCCACAGCAGAGCGTTAATCCTGAGCCTGAAGTTCAAAATAAAAGCAGTAAGAAAATGATGGTTATTTTAGTGTTTTCGGCTGTTTTGCTAGCCATTATCGCAACCTTTTATTTTGTTTTAAACAGGAGCAGTAATAATGCTCCAACCGAAAAAATCAATTCGGATGAGTTCCAATCCGTGTCTGTTACACCTTTTCCGGAAGAAAGTGAGCTTGAGAGTATAGACATCAGCGAAGATGAAAGTGAATTCCAACAACTCCAGGAAGCTGCAAATCAACTGTAGTCCAAGAACGCCTGCTATAAATACTATCCTATAATAAGAAAATGTGGTATAATAGAGCTGTATGAAAACCAGTTCTTTTTCTATAATTATACCTATATACAACGAGGAGCAAATTCTTGAAAATCAGGTAAAAAAATTGATCTCTGAAGTCGGCAGAGTTCTGCCAAATTCCGAATATGAAATCGTGTTAGTTGAGAACGGCAGTACTGACAATACCTACACTGTTGCCGAAAAACTTTCCCAGCAATATAATCACATTAAACTGATTCATCTGGAAAAACCTTCATATGGGCAAGCTTTTAAAGAAGGCTTAAAAGAAGCTGAATATGATATTGTAGTACAGTTTGATATAGATTTTTGGGATATGGATTTTTTGGATATATCTCTTTTGCTTCTTAGCAGATATGATTTTGTCATTGGTTCCAAAAACCTTGGAACTTCCGAAGATTACAGACCATTTTTGAGAAGATTGCTTAGCAAAAGCTTGGAACTATTTCTCAAAATATACTTTAATGTACCTTTTTCTGACACTCACGGTATAAAAGCTATGCGGAGAAAAGTTGTTTTACCCTTAATAGACGACGTGCAGAGTCAAAATCATTTTTTTGACAGCGAACTATTAATCATGTGTTATTATCTGCACTTTTCCTTCAAAGAGTTGCCTGTGAGTTTGCACGAGATAAGAAGTACAAGATTTTCATTTTTAATCCGGACTCTACAAACAATGCAAGAATTTTTAGGATTGATCACGGTTAAGAAATTATTAGTTCGCTACTCTTATTCTTAAAATGAAACTATACAGCGACGACTTCGGATACAACAGCAAGGTAGATAAGGGTATAATTAAACTTATCAGGAGAAACAAACTGTTTGGGGCGTCTGTGCTTTCGACGATGGTTATATCTCCAAGTTTAAGATGGTTGTCGTACACGCTTAACCGTAAAAAAGATTTTATATTAGGACTTCATATTAACCTGATTGAAGGAATACCTGCGAGTCACTTTTTGAACATCCGCAGTTTAGTCGATAGGGATGGGAAGTTTTTTCCGCTTATTTTTTTTGTAATAAATTTATTCTTAGGAAGAATTAGCAAAGCTCAGATTAAGTCCGAAATAGAAGCGCAACTAACTAAGCTATTAAATAGAGGTTTTAATGTCAGGATGTTTGATTCTCATCAACATACGCATGCTTTATCACCTGTTTCAGAGATCACTGTTGATCTTGCCAGAAAATATAATATTCCTTACATAAGGAGTTTCAATTCGATCAAAAATTATTCACTTAAAGCGAGATTAACTTACGCTTTTATTAAAATTACTGCTTTTATTTCTTATTTTGTCGCCTATAAAAGAATTGGTATGCCCGCTACCTGGCAGTCTAAACAGGAATTTAACTGGACAGTGATGAGCTGGGAGAGCAATACTTTTAATATCGATTCGGTTGAACTGGAAAGTTCGGCTTTTGTTATTCATCCCTATCTGCCTTTTGATACGAATAAGAGTTACAGAAGCTTCATAAAGTAAACTTTTTAAGTCATTCTGGGGAGCTATGAGTTTTGGAGCGACTCCAGAATCTAACAACGACTCTGGACCCCACTACGCTAAAGGTACGAGGGGTAAACAAGCCAGAGTGACAAGTGAGGTACATTATAATTTTCCACTTGCATCTTCAATTTTCAAGTGCTATCATAAAATTATGAACGATAATAAAAATGATAAAAAACCTGCACTTTTTGGTTTGGGAGTAATCGTAGGTACAATTTTAGGCGGTTTAGCTGCTTTTTTTCTTGCTCCCAAATCAGGCAAAGAAAATAGGGAAGCCGTAATGAAAAAGGTCAAACAGCTTAAAAAAGATATAGAAGCTATGGAATTGGATAAAAAAGTTAAGGAAGTCTGGGGAGATGTTACGGAAGATGGTAAGAAGACCTTCATGAAGGCGAAAAAAAATCTGCTTAAAAAGCTTGATGAACTTCAGAATAAGTGGGAGGGTTTTGATCGGGAAAAATATATGAAGATGGTTGAAGATTCGGTTGAGAACGCCAAAGAAGGAACAAAAGATACCGCAGAAAAACTAATAAAACTCAAAGAACTCTTCGTGCGCGATTGGCACAAAGTCTTCGAAGAAAAGAAAAGTTAACCATTAATTCCCTCTAAAATCCTTTATATTCCTTTAAACTTTACGGCCATAGCGTTCTTTAGACAGTTTAATTATTTTCTCCTTATTTTCATTCTTTAGGGCAGGAAGAGGTAGGGTTGTAGCCGGGAATGGGGCAGAGGTCATTCCGTCAATCGAAAGTTTAAGTACAGTTTCATATTTACCAAGTGAGACAAGCTCATTTTCGCTGTATATTTCGGCGAACTCAAACGTCAATAAATGCGCATCCCTGGCACCGACAACAAACGAGATAAGACTTCCCACGTTACCGAATATTGCTTTCTGTATCTCAAGTTCCAGTTGTTCAACTTGTAATTCCCTGTGGTCTCTGCCACAGGGAAACAACTAAAGGGAAAGAGTGAAAACCGAATTAGGTTTTCACATTATCTTTGTCATATCGAGCGATTAGCGAGAAATCTAGCGCTAGCGTAGTTTACGTTTCACTAGATTTCTCAGTCTGCCATGGCGGGATCCTTCGAAATGACATATGATACCCTGTGGTCTCTGCCACAGGGTAATTCATTTAGCCAGAGTCAATGCAAGCCTGTATTTACGCGCCTCAGACAAGATCTTGACAAAAGAAGTGGTCGCAAAATTCTGAAACTCGTCGACATACAGAAAAAAATCTTTACGTTCTTCTTCCTTGATGAATGACCTATTCATGGCTGCAAGCTGGATTTGGGTTATGATCATGGCTCCGAGAAGTGCCGCGCTGTCTTCGCCAAGCTTTCCCTGCGAAAGATTAAGAATAAGAATTTTTCCTTCATTCATGATTTGTTCAAGATCGATTGATGATTTAGGCTTACCTAGTATATTCCTTATCATTTTTGATGTCACAAACTGACCTACCTTATTTTGTATT
This sequence comes from Candidatus Roizmanbacteria bacterium RIFCSPLOWO2_01_FULL_35_13, assembly GCA_001789635.1. GTDB lineage: Bacteria > Patescibacteriota > Microgenomatia > UBA1406 > GWC2-37-13 > 2-01-FULL-40-13. Next base: position 42,251 of record MGAF01000019.1, read on the forward strand.
GGAGAAATTGCTTCGGCCCGTAGCCTGTCCGGCATTTTTTCAAATTCTTTTTCCCAGAAACTTTTAAGCACCGGATCCTGTAGTTTACTGACAATTTTTTTGCGGTATTCTTTGTGGGATAGGAGGGGAAGTATATCGACCAGTGTAGTCCCAGGGCTTTCTAGTAAGGTCAAAATTACATTTCTTAGAATATATTCGAGTCTTGGCCCCCAGCTTTCTTTGTAGATTTTATTGAAGATCGAAACTATTCCCGAGGCAACAAGTTCTTTTTGCTGTTTATTTCTGACTTCTAGAACGTTCAATGAAAAAGGTCTTTCAGTATCAAATGGTTCCAGATAGACAACGTCATTTAATCTGCGTTTAGGAATGTAGTCGAGAATAACTTCGGACAGGTCACCGTGTGGGTCAATGATTCCGATTCCGCGGTCTTTTCTGATATCGTCGATAGCCATATTGGCAATGAGAGTTGATTTGCCGGCTCCGGTTTTACCGATAATATATACATGTTTTCTTCGGTCGGGTGTTTTAATTCCAAAGATAGTCTCCTTATTTTTAAATTCCGTCTTGGCAAAAAAGTTAACATCTTTCTTTTCTTGTGCTTGCAAACCCTGAGGGTTGTTTGAGGCTGGAACGACCGGTAAACTCTCAGGCGGTTCGCCGGAAAGAGTTTTTCCCCAGGCAATGTTTTTAATTCCGGCCAAAAGAAAGCCGGACGGATGCCAGAGAGTTGCGAGTTCCTGGGCGTTTAATACCTGATATTTTCGTTCAAAATAGTGAGTTTTTCGAAGCCTGGTCTGCTTCAGCATAAATTTTTTAAACATTAATGTCCTTCTAAAGACAAACTGATTACCATCTCCTAAGAAGTCATTTCAAAACTCAGTAGTGTTTGAAAGTAGGGCTCTTTAAGAACTAAAATGGACAGTACACTAGGAGGTGAACTGTCCATATGTACGA
>MGAF01000020.1 GCA_001789635.1 Candidatus Roizmanbacteria bacterium RIFCSPLOWO2_01_FULL_35_13
TATTGTCTATCTTGATGAATTATTCATAGTTGGTTCAGGTAAAGTAACCGAGGTAAACAAAGAAGATTATTTCATAAGCGTGATTACTTCGGATAAAGAAAAATACACTTTAGATATCGAAACATTTACAAAACAGTTATTATTAAACATTAAAACATTGGTTCCTGAAAACGTAGGATTTTCTAAAATTAAAGAAGGTGATTCGATTCATTTTGTTGTTAAGAAAACCGGTGCGGAAAAAGAATTAAACAGGTATTCAGCCCAAAAAATCTTAACTATCCCGCAGGAATACTTTGTGAAGTAATACGGATTACGGATCTAATTCGGATGATGCGGATATTCGGATAATACGGATATATTTATCAGCATATCCGCCCGCCTGCAACGCTATGCGTAGCATTGCGGGCAGGTAGATCCGCATAGAATCCGTAGATCAGTATTATATTTATTATGTTCAACATTTTCAAAAAATTCTTCGACTATAACGAAAAGGAAATAAACAGACTACGAAAAAAAGTTTTGGAAATTAATTCGCTTGAGGATACTGTCAGAAAACTCAAAGACCCAGATTTTAAAAAGGAGACAGAAAAATTAAAAGAAGAAGTTCAATCCGGTAAAAAAACACTTGATGAAGTCCTTTCCCGGTCATATGCATTGGTCAGGGAAGCTGCCAGAAGAGTGTTGGGTCAACGTCATTTTGATGTACAGTTAATGGCAGGAATTGTTCTGCATGAAGGAAAGATTGCCGAACAAAAAACAGGTGAAGGTAAAACACTTTCCGCCATCTCTTCCTTATATTTAAATTCATTAACCGGTAAAGGAGCGCATTTAGTTACGGTAAATGATTATCTGGCCAGGCGGGATGCAGGTTGGATGGGAAGCGTTTTCCAGCTTTTGGGTTTATCTACTTCGGCCATTATATCCGACCAGTCATTTTATTATGATCCAAAATTTGAAGACAAAGATGCGCAGGACCGGCGGCTTATGCATCTTAAGCCGGTAACCCGTAAAGAGGCCTATCTGGCTGACGTTACCTATGGAATTAACAGTGAATTCGGGTTTGATTATCTACGTGATAATATGGCGAGCAGTTCGATCGATGTCGTTCAAAGAAAATATAATTTCGCAGTAATAGATGAGGCAGATTCAATTTTAATCGACGAAGCAAGAACTCCGCATATTATTTCTGCTCCTTATGATGATGATACTTCGAAATACTATAAATACACACAAATTGTAAAAAGATTAGACGAGAAAACTGACTATGTCATTGATGAGAAGCTTCGTACTGCCAACCTAACTGAAGCCGGTATTAAAAAAATAGAAACGATGATCGGTACAACTAATATTTATGAAAAAGATTTTGACACTTTATTTCATATAGAAGCGGCTTTAAAGGCAATCTCACTTTTTAAATTAGATAAAGATTACATTGTAAAAGATCAACAGGTAATTATTGTTGACGAATTTACCGGAAGGCTTTTGTATGGCAGGCGTTTTTCAGAAGGGTTACACCAGGCAATTGAAGCCAAGGAAAATGTCCCAATCCAGAGAGAATCTAAGACATTGGCAACCGTATCCCTGCAGAATTATTTTAGAGGTTACAAAAAACTGGCAGGGATGACCGGTACGGCAGCAACAGAAGCCGAAGAATTTCACAAAATATATACGGCTGATGTTTTGATAATTCCTACCCATATGAAGATGGTAAGGAAAGATAGGTCTGACATGATATATAAGACCGAGAAGGGAAAATTTAATGCCGTTGTGGAAGAAATTGCGAAGAATTACAAAAGAGGCCGGCCGGTTCTGGTAGGAACAACATCAATTGAAAAAAACGAATACTTGTCAAGACTTTTAAAACAAAAAGGCGTTGTTCATGAGCTGTTAAATGCAAAAAATCATGAACGGGAAGCGATGATTATTGCCAATGCGGGAAAAAAGGGAGCCGTAACTGTTGCTACAAATATGGCAGGACGTGGTGTCGATATTATTCTGGGAGGAGAGCAGCCGACTGAGTCCAAAAAAATAAAAGAGTGGCAGAAAAGTCATGATGAAGTTGTAGAGCTAGGAGGACTTTATGTAATTGGCACTGAAAGGCATGAATCAAGAAGGATAGATAATCAGCTGCGGGGAAGATCCGGCCGCCAGGGTGATCCGGGTGAAACCGCTTTTTTTGTCGGTTTGGATGACGATTTGATGCGGATCTTTGGCGGTGAGCAGATTTCTAAACTGATGACCTTTTTCAATTTTCCCGAGGACCAGTCTCTGACCCATCCGATGGTTTCGAAAGCTATAGAGCAAGCACAAGTCAAAGTTGAGGGATTTAATTTTGATATCAGAAAACATTTGGTTGACTTCGATGATGTATTGAATAAACAAAGAGATATTATTTACACACTACGTCGGAAAATTCTTACTTTACCGGATTCTGATAAGAATGAATTCAGACATACTATCCTTGATATATTTCATGAGGAGATGAGTACTCTGGTTAATGCATTAGTCGGTTCGGATGAATATATTTCAAAAGAAAACATTTTAAATCTGGAAAAAGAGATTAACTTAATTTTGCCTGTAAAAAAGGACGAACTTGAAAAATATTCCAAAAATAAAAATACGGATGCTTTACTGGAATATCTGATTGCAAAGGTAGAAAACCAGTATAAATTAAAAGAGAAAGAAATTGGTGAAAAATTCTGGATAGAGATAGTGAGAGCGATTTTTTTATCAACAATTGACAAGTATTGGACAGAACATCTTACCGGGATTGAGGATCTGAGAGAGGGAATAAATCTTAGGGGTTATGCTCAGCTTGATCCTTTGGTTGAGTATAAAAATGAGGCCTATACGATGTTTGAAAGATTGGTTGGGGATATAAATTTTGAAGCAACCAGAAGAATTTTCAAAATTGAAGTAGAGAAGAGACAGACTCCTGTTTTGCAAAATGAACAACCCAAAACGATGGTTTATAAATCCGCATCCCGGGTAAATCCATTTGCTCAAGCTCAAAAACAACAAGAATTAACTTCAATGCCGCAAGGAGACGAACCGGCTAGAATTACGGTTACAACCAAATCTCAAGTTCAGTCACAGCCTGATCACCACGATCATCAACATACTCAGTCCGGTAACCAATTCGGATTTAAAATAAATTTACCTGGCCAGAATGCCAAAAAACCCGGCCGCAACGATCCCTGCTGGTGCGGTTCAAAAAAAAAGTATAAAAAATGTCACTATCCAAATTAAGTTGACATGAGGCTTCTTTTATTTTAGTCTTGACTGCATAGTTGTGATATAATACACTCAAATTATGAAAAATATTCAAGATCTGCCTCAAAAAATTAAAGTCAAGGTGAGAAAATTACCCAAAGGAAAATTTTTTGCTGAGTTAATTGAATTTGGTGTTTTTACAGAGGCAGAAAATCAGGAAGAATTATTTTCCTTGGTATATGATCTTATTTATACTTATTTTGATGTTTCAAAAAACCTTCGGAAAAATTTTTATTATGTATAATATATTTATTAGCCATGATTGACAATATTGCTATTCAAGAACAGGTTATTTCAGATGTTCAACACATTGTTACTACTTCAAATGATTTAAGCCCGGCAATAAAATATATCACTGATCGTAAACCTAAACCTGAAAGTTTAGAATGGTCGCCAAAATCCGATACTCATGTTTTAAGAGGTAACGGAGAGTGGATAGTTCAGCAATTTCGTCCTGAACCTGAAGTAAGGAATATGACAGAATTACATATAAAAGATGATGCAAAATTGCTATATGTTTTATGGCGAGAATTGGATGATAACCCAAAAAATATTACCCAGCTTTCGGCGATGATTGTTGAAAATCCCACGGGGGGGCAATCTGTGTTTAGAAGGAGAAATAGTGGGAGGAAAACTAATAAATCAAAAAATACTTAATAGTTCTCACACAACGCTAAATTACGTTAATACACTCTTGACTTATTCGTTCTGAACTTACTTCACAGTTACGCTTTTTGCTAGATTTCTGGGTTTGTCAGGATCTGTTCCTCGGCCGATTCCAAGATAATAACCAAGGAGTTGTCCGACAATTACATTAGGAAAAAAAGTTAAATCTCCTAAATCAAGAGTTTTAATATGAAAGTCAAATTCTGCAGATTTAACCGGTGAAATTCCGATTATTTTTCCACCCCTGGCTTTTAATTCAGCGGCGCTGGATAAAACTTCGTCTTTTGCTTCATCATTTGAAGACAAAACAAAACAGGGAGTTCCTTTTTGAATCAAAGTAATTACTCCGTGTTTTAACTCTCCGGCTGCAAATGCTTCGGAATGGATATAGCTGCTTTCCTTAATTTTTAAAGCAAATTCCAAGCTTGCAGGGTAATTCAAATGTTTTCCGATTAAATATAGATCTTCGTTGTTGATCAGAGTGGCTGCCAGTTTCGTAATCTGAGTAAACAATTTCGTATTTATCCATTTTTCCAGTGATTTACCAAGCTGATATATTTTCGAAATTCCCTTTTCCGGTTTATTTATCGCATAGTGAGCAAGCAGATAAAGAGTGGATAGCTGAGCTGTGAAAGCTTTGGTGGAAACTACGGCAATTTCCGGGCCGGCTCCAACGGACAAAGTACTATCAGCCAATCTTTCTAGTGTAGAACCTCTTGCATTAACAACGGCTACAATATAAGCTCCCTGTTTTTTTGCCGCTCTGGCGGCGATTAAGGTATCAGCCGTTTCTCCGCTTTGAGAAACAGAGATAAATACTGTTTTCTTATTGGCGAATTTAGTAAAAGGTAAATATTCATACGAACCATAAGTTTCAGACTCAATTCCAAGTTGGGCAAAAAAGTATTTAGCAGCCAAAGTACAGTAGTAAGCTGTTCCACAGGCAGACATGACAATTTTATAACCGTTTCTGATTTTTTCAGATATCGTTTTTAAAGCCGGTTTATTTATTTTTGCAGTTTTGGGAATAGTATTTTTTTGCTCAACAATTTCTTTAAGTAGAAAATGCTGGTAACCGCCTTTTTCCGCGTCTTCCATCTTCCAGTCCAGAATCTGAGCATTAAGCATTTTTTCATTACCTGATTTTAGGTCATAAAGTTTAACCCCTTTTTTACTGAGAACTACTGCCTCGCCGTCATGAAGAAAGTGAACCCGGTTGGTAAATTTTAAGAATGCCGGCACATCCGAACCTAAAAAAAATTGGTTATTTCCAATCCCCGCAACTAAGGGAGATCCATTACGGCAGGCTAAAACCGTTTCTGTATTTGTATCCAATACTACTATGGCGTTCGAACCGACCAAAGAGTTAAAAGTGTCAAAAACAGCCTTAATAATAGGTACTTTTTTTGATTTTTCTTCGATTAGGTGCGCGATCACTTCAGTATCTGTTTCAGATTTAAAAACATGACCTTTATTACTTAAATTACTTTTTATTACTTTGTAATTTTCTACTATACCATTATGAATAACTGCAATTTCCTTTTTGCAATCAAGGTGCGGGTGTGCATTTCTATCCGTCACTCCGCCATGGGTCGCCCACCTAGTGTGTCCGATGGCAATATTTCCATTTGGAAGTTTGGTTTCGGCCTGGCCGATTTTACCGATATGTTTTTCAACTTTGATTTTTTTCCGTTTTTCGGGAATAAGTGCTATTCCCCATGAATCATAACCTCTATACTCAAGTTTCTTGAGACCGATTAGGGTTGTTTGAGCGGCCTGATTAGATTTGTCGTTTACAACAGCAAAAATTCCACACATATTTTTTTAATGTCATCCTGAGTGATTAGCGAAGAATCCAGCAGAGCGTTTCTAATTAATTAAAATTTTATGCTTTGCTAGATTCTTCACTACGTTCAGAATGACAGATAAATAGCTCTTTGAAGACTTGTAATTTAAGGAGTAATTATTTGATCTTCTTTTTGTTTCTCAAATTGCTTTGAGTGATTAAGAAAATCTTTAGGTTGACAATCTCAACCTGAAAGTACCCGCTGATAGTCGAATTACTTTCTCCTCGTGATCAGATACCAGACGGTATCTGACTCAGTCGCTAATATTTTATAAAACCTCCTTTATGCCAATCGAAGCTATCAAACTACTATATTTGATAGCGAAGTGGCACTATTTCCAAAGAGCCTATATATTTTAACATAAAATTAGCCATAAATCATTTCTATTTCTTTTTTTTACCTCTGAACATCATTAAGAAACCCATGACTACTAAAGACCAACCGGATAACGGTAATAAGAGCGGCAAGGCCTTAGTTAAAAAAATATTAACAACACGTTCTGTTTTGTAATGCTGTCGTACCGTAATCAAAGAATTTAGTGTCTGCTGTTTAAGCGGCTCGACGATATGTTTTTTATATTCAAATGCAAAGAGTAGGATAATGAATCCAAAAAGCAAAAGTGCTTTCCAGCGGGTAGGTTTTATTAAAAGTAAAATGGCAGAAATAACAATTCCGGTGAAATAAAAAATAGCAGAAAAATTATGCAGAAAGATAAAAAAAACCGTATAAAAAATATTCTGTTTTAAATCCGGACTCATGCTTTAATTTTAACAAATTATATGAAGCGGATGGTCATTCTGAACGATGATTTTTTGAAGTGAAGAATCTAGTATAAGCGCAGTATTGATAATTAGAAACGATCTGCTGGATCCTTCGCTAATCGCTCAGGATGACATGAGTCTGTGCTAAAATATATAGTATGTTTGAGCAGTTTATTGAGAAATATTCCCTTCGGGGTAATTGGATAGATCTGGCTTTTATAATCCTTATTCTCTACTTTATTATTACCCAAAAAGGATTTATCCATACTTTTCTTGAGGCAGTTGCTTTTATTTTTTCACTCTTTTTTTCCTACAGGCTTTACTCTTTTTTTGGCAAACTGCTGATTTTAAATTTTTCCTTTCCCAAGGGAATGGCACAGGCAGTCGGTTTTTTTATCGCCTGGTTTATTGCAGAGATTATTTTTTCGGTAATTTCAGTACGTTTTCTTTCAAAACCACTGGAAAGATTCCAAAAAAATAAATTGAATAAATCTCTGGGATTTGTTGCAGCAATAATTCAGGCCTGTACAATCTTTTTATTTTTTACAAGTCTTGTATTTACTTTTCCTGTCCGTGGTCAAATCAAACAGGCTCTTCTGAATTCCAGAACAGCGCCTTTTTTCATTAATATTTCACGGTCGATAGAGAAACAAATTAAGAATGTTTTTGGTGAAGCAGTAGGTGAAACATTAAACTTCATAACAATTAAGCCGCATTCGAATGAGACTGTAGATTTGGGAATAAAACCACAGGAAAAACAATTATCCTATGATTCTCAATCCGAGGTTCAGATGTTTACGTCTGTAAATAAGGAGCGTAAACAAAGAGGTATTGCCGAATTGACCTTTGACTATGAGCTAAGGGATTTAGCCAGGGACTACTCAATGGAAATGTTTATTCACGGCTTTTTTTCCCATAATTCAGCTGTTGACGGATCAACACCGGCTGATAGGGCTGACAGGAAAAATATTCCTTATCTTGTAATCGGTGAAAATTTGGCATTTGCCCCTGATGTTTATATTGCTCATGATGGCCTGATGAATTCCGAAGGCCACAAGCGTAATATTCTCTCCGCAGAATTCGGAAAAGTCGGAATAGGAGTAGTTGACGGTGGAGTATACGGCAGGATGTTCGTTCAAGAGTTTACAAATTGATTTTATTGTCATTGCGAGGGAGTGAAACGACCGAAGCAATCTCTAAATAATTTTTTTGTATAATATCAAATCCTCTTGAAGAATTAATTTAGAATGGGTAATATAGTAGTATATGAGAAACT
>MGAF01000021.1:0-7594 GCA_001789635.1 Candidatus Roizmanbacteria bacterium RIFCSPLOWO2_01_FULL_35_13
TCCCAGAAGAAAAATTAAGCGGATTTAAAAACCCACACTTTTGTTCCATTAAGCCAACAGATCATTTAAAAACTCATCACACAAAATGGCCGGCGACTTACGAAGAATTAGTTGCGGAATGCACTGGACTCTCGGATTTTTCAGCCGAAGACAAGAAAGAATTCATGGAAAAACTTCCCAATAAAACATATAACAATCCGGAAGAAGTTATCATAGCTCTTGGGACTATGGGCGGTGGACAGATGTAAATCTATTTGCATTTATTCCATAAGCCGAGATTATTTATTCTTGCCTGATTTTCGATGTTTCTGAAGTGGTCTGAATATTTTACATCAGGCGGGAAAGTTGAAGCATGGGCATATCCTTCTTTGACTAAATAGTCATTGATAAAAATACCGGATGGTGAAGCATCCGTAGGAAGATAAACATATCTTAGAAGTCTCCAATACCTGTCAGTTTCAGAGATGTCTTTTTCTAGCCGGACTAATTTTCCCTCAACTAATTCTTTGTTTTTTTCCATCGCTTCTTTTCCGAAGCATTGAAGTTTTTTTTGCGGATGTTTGGTTTCAGGCGTATCTATACCTATATATCTTACAGTTTGACCGGTTTCTAATTTGATAGTATCACCATCAATCACTCTCGCAACCTTAACCAGGTACAATTCTGCACCTGGCTTTGCCGATACAGCAGATTGAGAGGCTATTAAAGTCGGAATAACTTTAGCCTGATTAGAAATATTCTGGGTTTTAGGTTGAAGAGTCTGATAAATTGCAGAAACAAGCAAAATTATGACACCAATTATCAAATTTATATTTTTTTTAGATAGTCTGACTCTTCGCATAACTTATTGTACCTAATAGGAATGAATGATAAAATGTTAGAGCATATTTTAATCGGGACGTAGTTCAGATGGCTAGAATGCACGCTTTGGGAGCGTGAGGTCGCGAGTTCGAGTCTCGCCGTCCCGACTAGATAAGAAAGTACGACTTTTCAAAAGGGTGGCAAATGGTTCTTTGAGTTGATATGACACTACTTTTTCTTCATTAACTGTCAAGTTCAAGAAAATTTTACGACAAATTACATCTTTAACTACAGCATCGCCCAATTTGACCCTTGTGACGGCATTTTTAGATAAGTTCAAGAATTCTTCAAGGCTAAGTCTGTCTTCCTCAGGGTCAGTTAGTTGTTTTCCTAACTTCTCAATATCATCGTTTAGTTGTTTTTCTTCACTGGTTAATTTTTCAATTTGCTGATTATTAGTAATCCAAATTTGACTGTTTCTTGAATAATCAATAATCTTTAGAGACCTTTCTTTTATCTCGCTTTTAACTACCTTCAGAGCCCCTCGTCTACTATTGATTTCTATCCTTATTTTTTCTTGTTTGGTATTAGATATTGAAACCATGTCATCGTAATATTTTTGATAATCTTTTTCTGTTAGATTAAGACCTCCTTCAAGAAAACCATAGATGAACTCAAATATTTCCTTGACTCTAATTGATTTTTTAGGACGTGAACAAAATTTATTATCACAACGGAAATTTAAGTAGCGTTTACCAGTTTTTGAAGTAGAAGGACCAACATACATAGGATTATTGCAGAACGAACATAGAACCATCATTCTTAGTGGATAGAATGCCATTCTATGAGGTTTTCCCGACTTTATGCGTCTGTAGGATAAGCTTTGAACAATATTATAGTCTTCTTCAGTTACGGTTGGTTGAAAATTATAATTATATAAATCTCTTAAATCAACCTGTTGTTTCGCTTGAACCAAAACCCCATAATAAAAGGAATCCTTGAAAATATCACTTAACTTTTGAGTAGTTATAAAAAGTTTTTTATTTTTCTTTTTGGTTATTCGGTAAAGTTTATGTTCTGGTTTGTTAAGCCATTCTGAAATACTTTCAATTGATTCTCCCTCTTTTCTCTTTTGCCATGCTTCACTCATTAATTTAAAGTTTTTTCCATCAGGTTCATAAATTCCTTTTTCATTTATATAGCCATACTTTGGCGTTGGTGTTTTGCCTTCGGTAAATCTTGACCTAACGCCTCTAGTAACTTTTTGGCTTAAATCATCGCTATATTGTTTTGAAAGGACAAAAGCCATACCAAGAAGCATTAAACCGTTTGCATCTTTTGTAAAGTAATGGGTTACGAATTTAAGGTCTTTAATTTGACCTTGGTCAATCATGTCAATTATTTCTCCACCTTCCTTCATGTTTCTACATAACCTATCTGGATTCCAAGCAACAATTCCATCATATTTCCCGGCTTTAAGGTCTTTTAGCATCTGAGTGAATTTAGGTCGTTGATTTGGCTTTTTTGCTGACTTTTCTTCTTTGATTGTTTCAACAATATTAAGATGAAGTCGGTCAATAATGAATTTATGACAATCTGTTATTTGGTCGGGTATAGAGCGAACTTGTCTAGTTTCATCAACGGTTGATTTACGTGCGTACAATACATATCTCAACTTTGTTACATCTATTTCATCTTCCATAATACTAATATTTTATTTAATTCATTAATTTAAGTATTCATAAGGATTAACATTGTTTAAAAGGTTAATATCCGAGTCCAGTCTAGGAAGCATTATATGACTTCAAGATACGATAGCTTCACTGAATTATTTTAACCAATCCTTTAATTGCATCAACTTCAACCCTATCTCCATCTTTTAGAACTTTTGTAGCATTCTCTGTGCCAACAATACAAGGTATACCGTATTCACGTGAAACAATAGCTGCATGACTCGTAATTCCTCCCTCATCAGTGATAATTGCAGCTGCTTTTCTCATTGCGATTGTATAATCAGGATGAGTAGTGATGGCAACCAGTATAAATCCATCTTTAACTTTTTGTAAATCTTTTATTCCATGGACAATTACTACAATTCCATTAACTTTTCCTCTGGAAGCAACCATACCCTTAATTTTATTTACGCCCTCATCTTTCTTTAAAAGATTAAGCTGTTTCAATGTATCATGAATATTGTTACCCTGAACACAAACAATATTTTGTTTACTATCAAGATACATAATAAAAGCCTTTTTTCTTTCGCTAATATTTTTGTGGGATATAGGAACATTTCTTTTTAAGAAATCAATTACTTCTGCTGATTTTACATAGGTGATATCTTTCGTTCCAATTCCCATACGTTTAGCAATTTCGGCAAAGAAAGGAAGAACATAATACACACCTTGTCGTCTAAAATCATCTCGGGCATCTTTGATATAAACGAACCGTTGAGCAATTTGTAAATACTGAAAGTCGTCTTGGCTTATTTGAAGTTTATCTGCATATTTAGCAAATGGTTTTATATCTTTTGACGGTTGAATTTTAAAAGCGTCAATTGCTTCTGCAAACTGTTCTTCGGTCCAAGATTCGTTATGTAAATCTAAACAGGATAACCATTTATATTGTTGATAAAGTTTTTGAAATTTTTTCTTTGAAAGATTATTCCTATTTTTTTCAACCTCATGTTGAAGTTTCATAACAGCCGCCTGTTTTATTGGTTGAAAAAGTGAGTCTATTACTTCTTGTTTTTTGTCTTCCATTGCACGTTCCTTAAGATATTTATCCAATATGCTTGTAGCTCGTTCGGCAACAAAGTTATTTAATATAAATGATGTCCAGGCATAAACAGAATAAGTAAATAGCTTATCTTGGTAGTCTAAATATAAATTCAGTAGTTCTTTGTTAGATTTTTTATTAAGGTTTAATTTAGCGATTTTTTTAGCAAGGATTAAATAATTATTTCCATCTTTCTCAAAACCTTTTTCATATTCCCCAAGTTTTTTAAGATGTAAAGTATATTTATTATTTAAGGATTCTATTAATTTTTTCCAAGAGTTAGAATCAATATAAAATGCAGTATTGTTTTCTTCGGGAATAATAACTTGGTTTACCGATGGAGAAGGAATGTGATAAGTTGCTTTGGGAGAAAGACATAAAACCGCCATTTCAGAGTATTGAACACCGTATTCTCGGGCATAGATTTTAATCCAAGAAATATTATTTAGGTGAGAATAAAAAATTGGTTTCGCGAGTTTACTCATATTATTTTCTCCAAACTTGATTAGGATTTAAACCTAACTCTTTTCTCACTTTCTTTACCCGATTAGAATATTCTTGAAATAACAATTCTGATTTTGATAGCCGATATTCATCCTCTGCATTTTTATATAAAGAGCATGCAAATACATCAGCATCTTTAATTAATTCAATATAGGGATTATCAGTATATACATCTTTTTCACTATGATGAGCTACAGCATTAGAAACGATACTTATTTCTTTATCAGAAAAACCACCAATTTCTATCATAATTTTTTTTGTAATCAAAGCACCTAACTTAGCATGTTCTTTATATGTTCCGTTAACAATTACATAGATATCATGTAAGGCTGCAATAGATTCTGCTAAAGAAATATCTAAATTTCTTTTTTGTGCTATTATACGTGCTACCTGAACACATTCGCTTGAGTGTTTCAATTCAAAGACAATAGAACTTTCTCGTTTTCTATCAGGTATTTTTGAGTTTAATAATAGTTCCACTATCTTTCTTTCCACTTTTTCCGATGGAGTTAGGTTGTCACCTTTAAAATGATGATACGATTTATATTGAGTTCCCATTTCAGGCTCATTATACTATTTTTGAATAAACCTAACCAGAGTAAGCTAAGAAATGAGGCTAAATTCGTTAATAAAATTATTTATATTGTGTCTCGGGAACATTCTTTGATATAGATTGTTATAACAATCTAAAGTTATCCTTAAAAAATCTGAAAGTTTATTTTTTTAAGTTAAGAAGTTTCATAAGTTCTTCTAAGCCAACATTTTGTGTCGGAGGAGTTGAAGTTATAGGTGGTAATAAGTCACTAAGTTTAAATGGTTTAGGCTGTGGAGCTGCTTTTAATTTTATAAATTGACCTGTCTTTTGTTTTATCCAATTCCAAGCATTCGTATGAAGTACTCCATTGTATTCATTGAAATTAATATTAAGAACAAAGAATCTCAACCCAGGAAAATTAGTAATTATTGAGTCGGCAATGATTTTTGCATCAAGACTAGTTGTAATAACATAGACATTAGCGAAATGATGCCACCAGTCATTGACCTGTGGACTATTAACAATAAAGTTGTGGAAAAAAGTAAAATCATAACCTGGTTGTGCATTGTCAAAAATAATTAAATAGTTTTTCATGGTTGTACTGGTGTTTTAACTTTATGCTGTTTTGTTCTGGTTCCTGACCCTTTTATTATTAAAGGTTGTTTGTTTTCGTATTCTTCATTTATGGGCAACATATGTTTTTTATCTCCTTTATGAAATTGCACTGGACTAATTAGTTGTGCATTAAGTTGAGGTTTATTACGTGTTGAAAGCCAATATATAACAGGTATTATCAAACATAAGGCAAAAATAACAAAAGAAGCGATACTTAGAAATAAGTGACCAGTTAAAACAAACACAACAGAAAGAACTGGAGAAATAATTTCTATATTATGCAAAAGAGGTATTATTGTTGAAAAAGCATCACTTCCTCCGGAAAATCTATAGTAGTAGGAGACTACGGGAAAAGGCATATTTCCCAGTTGAGCAATACCAGTAGTAAGTGATGTTTCCGACTGTACATCTACTTTTTGTCCACCTAAGGTTGTTATTGTTTCAGTTTTTTTAACAATATTATTAGGCATTTATTTGAATAGCTTTTTTAATAAACCAAAATATAGTATTGGTCTATTATACGTCCTATTATATTGGGGTTCAAATATTCTTTGTTAATTAAATATTTCAACCTGTGGAGGAAAAGGTAATTTGAAAGGCTTGCTTTTTCTTATGATATAGGGACTTTCTGCCTTACCTACAATCAAACATGCCATATCTCTAAACCCTTTTTTCTTATAGAAATAAAAGGCGTGGTAATCATCTGACATGATAAATTTACCCCCTTTCTGGTAAACGACCAGATAAGGAAAATTGCCATCTAAAAAATATTCTTCAAAACGGTAAAGAAGTTCTTTGGGTGTGTGTGGTCTGTAATTAATGGAGTAAGGTGTTATTCCCTCTGATAAAATAACTGCCTCATAACAATTAATTCCACCTTGATAAGCCTGTTTCAAAAGTTTAATCAATTCTTCGTCTTTTGGCTCGTTTTTTACTCCAAATTTTACCTTCATATCTGATGTTTTTAATATTTTCATATATTTATAGTTATTATTCTTCTAATTTTTCTGTGTCTGGGTTTTGAAACCAGCTCGGCGGTTTGTATGTGATATTAGACGTGTTTTGTTTTGATTCTTTTAGTTCGGTACTAAAATCTTCTTTTTCAAAACTTTCAAGCCATCTTAAAGAAGCTTTATAGTCTCCACTTTCTATTGTTTTAATTATGTTTTTTCTTGCAGTTACACTTATTAGACTCCGTTCTCTGTCAATTTTGTTATGAAAATCCTCATTTTCGTCATAGTATTTTTTGTAAGTTGTATAGGGGATTTGAGCATAAAGACAAGCTTTATGGAATGAATAACCTAGTTGAAGAAAGGGTTGAATTTTCGTAAAACATTCTTCCAAATCTGCCTGTGGTCTTCCTACGGTATTATTGTTTTGATTGTCCATAGACCTATAAAATTACTAATCCATTAGTGACTGCTATTGTTATTAATCTATAGTTCAAGAGTAACTACCCTAAAGCTTACTTTTCAAAATCATTTGAAATAATTTTATCGTTGTTGAGCTCTATTCTCCCGCCTTTACCATCGCTAATGGTTGATTCGTTTAGCTTTGCTTCAGGCTTAGTAACATTAATTGTTTGCAGTATTTTTACCAACTCCGTAACTTGATTAACTGGCTTTACCTGTAAAACATAGGGTTGAGTTGGGTTTTGGGTTAGTATTTGACCTATTTTAGCCATATAAATAATTATATTGTGTTTTTGTCAAATTATTTAAAAGTGATATAAATAGCCTAAATCAGTTTTTCCTTGAAATTGATTCTGTTCATCAAATTTCATGTTCAATTTTTCTAATTCTATTGATACCCAGTGTGCTAAAATTGATGTAGTTAGTAGTTCAAGATATTTCGTTCTATCCCGACCAAGTTGGAAAGACTTGCTTTTCAGGAGGGTTGCAAATGGTTCTTTGAGCCGATACGACGCCACTTTTAACTCGTCAACTTCTAGGTTCAATAAAAAATTTCCCTGAAGATTTCGTCTTACATCCTGAATAAATTTAGCGGGGGAATTAAATTTATGAGTTAGTTTATCTACAATCTCTCCTTCCAGTTCAAGAGAAAGGCAAAAGATAAAAACAGCTTTTTTCCAAAGAGCTAAAATACGACCAGGAATCCCTCCAAAAAGTGCTCCGGATAGAAAAATATTAGTATCAACTATTGCCTTAATCTTCATCGATGAGTTCATACGTTTTTTCTTCTGTGAGAGTTTTAGGATCTATGCCTTTTTTTTTCAACCAGGCTTTTCCAATTTTACGTCCTTCCCGTAACATTTTATCGAATCTGATATTCCATTCCTTTTCTTTTTGTTCCTCTTGTTCAAATATTTGTTCATAAGGATAAACTACCACAGAAGGCAGGCTG
>MGAF01000021.1:7612-11723 GCA_001789635.1 Candidatus Roizmanbacteria bacterium RIFCSPLOWO2_01_FULL_35_13
AGTACAATCTATTTATTGTCAAGTTATTTGAGTAGTTGATTCACTAAGCGATAGACATCTTTGCGATGACGGATAAGGACTATATAAATTTCCTGATTGGTTTTTCTATAGACAATTCTATATTCTCCTACCCTTACTCTAAATATATCTTTAAATCCAGAAAGTTTTTCCTCGTTTAAGATCTCAACATTTATTAAGGATCGTATTTTTTTGGTGATTGTAATTTGATATATTTTGGAGATTTTCTTGAGTCCTTTTTCTGCTTCAGGAGAAATTGTTACCTTCATATATTGAATTTTTTAGCTACTGACTCGAAGTCTTTACCTTTTTTAAAGTCAGTTTTTTCAACCATCTCTTTATCAATCATATTTTCAATATAAGAAACCATTTTTTCGTAGAGGTCTTTTCCCAAAAGATAGGCTTTTACCTTGTTCCTATTTTGAATAGCTAAAGGAAAATCAGTTGCAAAATCAATTGCCTTTGAGGGATTTATTTTCAGATCTGAGATTGAAATTGAATTCATATAAATTAATACTACTAAACAACAGGTCATCTGTCAAGACCTATTTAGATGGGTATTCCTAAATCTTTTTACGGCTAATATTCCTAAAGCGATCGCTAATAGACCTACTGAAAAATCTCCAACGTTTTCTTTAAAAAGAGGTAAATTGAGCGAGTTTAATATTTGACTCTCTACACCAGCATTAATACCTACCATAAAGGCGATAAAGTATGGATATAAATTTTTACCAAATGATTCTAGTTTATGATTATTAGTTATTCTGCCTCTTTCTTGTATTAAACTAGACACAATTCCAACGGCTATAACTGGCAAAGAAGAAAGACCAAAATTGCCAGCATGCTCTCCAATTACTTTTGGCATTAAATCTCGATATTTACTTTGACCTAATAAGTCAGCGCTAACACCTAGAAAAACTAATGCAGTTGATATTCTTTGTGTAGTTCTTAAATTTAATATTTCCCCCCCCAAGATGGTCATAATAAATTAAATTTATTATATCAGAGTGATCTAATCGTAAAGACGAAGATAGATCAAATC
The DNA here is from genome assembly GCA_001789635.1 of Candidatus Roizmanbacteria bacterium RIFCSPLOWO2_01_FULL_35_13. Lineage (GTDB taxonomy): Bacteria > Patescibacteriota > Microgenomatia > UBA1406 > GWC2-37-13 > 2-01-FULL-40-13. The sequence goes on from MGAF01000021.1 coordinate 8,673, forward strand.
GAAACTGATAAAATTAGATATGTCAAAAAAAATACTTATTTTTCTTCTGGTTCTTTTAATTGGGGGTTTCATTTTTTACAAAAATACAAATCAAAAAACTTCAAATAATAAGTTAACTGATAATTTAGGCCAACAAGATGATGAGGGAGAGATGAAGACCGATTTTGATCCTTTAGCGATTGAATCTTTAAGGCAGGGAGAATATCCGGGGAGCGAGATAACTATAGAGCAGACTCTGGATCCGGGCAGCAATTACAGCCGTTACATAGCTTCATATAAATCAGAAGGATTAAAAATTTATGCATTATTGACAATTCCAAATCCTTCGGCAAATTCGACTAGCTCACTGCAAGCAAGCTCAGGACAAGCTAAGCCTGATAGAGGTTGGCCGGTGATTATTTTTAATCACGGTTATATTCCTCCGGCAGAATACAGAACTACGGAAAGATATATTGCCTACACCGACGGTTTTTCCAGAAATGGTTACATTGTTTTCAGATCAGACTATCGAGGGCACGGAAATTCCGAAGGCCAACCGGAAGGTGCTTATGGTTCAAATGCTTACACTATTGATGTTTTGAATGCTGTTTCTTCGATTAAGAATTTAAATTCAAAGTCATTCTGGCAAGCGACGAAGGAGCGCGTCCAGAATCTAAAAGAAGATGCTGGACAAACCGGCATGACGGAAACTCTTGCTGATCCTAACCGAATCGGTATGTGGGGACATTCATTGGGAGGATTTGTGACTTTAAGAAGTATGGTGGTTAATAAAGATATAAAAGCCGGAGTTATCTGGGCAGGAGTTGTGGCATCTTATCCTGATCTTGTAAGCAGATGGAAAAGAGGTACTCCAAGACCCACAATGCCTGGCAGCAGAGGCGGTTGGAGACGAAGTCTGCAGGAAAAATACGGATTACCCCAGGATAATCCGGAGTTCTGGAATTCAATATCTGCCAATTCTTATCTAAAAGATATTGGAGGTCCGATTCAGTTACATCATGGAACAGCTGATCATTCGGTTCCGGTCGAGTTTTCCGAAAAACTGGCCGATCAACTAAAAGAAGCCGGAAAAACTGTTGAATTATTCACTTACCCGGGCGACGATCACAATATTTCTTTAAGTTTTAATATTGCAATGCAAAGATCCATAGAATTTTTTGACAAACACTTGAAGTAGAAATAGCCATATCTAGCTTTTAATTAATAACTACGGGAAAATTATAAATTTATTACCACAAACAACTTGTTGATTATTCTGCGTCAAACTCTCTGTATTTTCAGATATTTCTAATGTAGTATTATATTTATTAATGGACAAAGGAAAGTATTTCATCGGAGTAATAATTGCTGCCATAATTGCGTTAATTTTTAGTGCATTTAATTTTCTACAGCCTTGTAATAGTGGATTATTCATCGGAGGATGTGAATTAGGCCGGATATATTTATTAGGTTGGTCGATTTTATTTTTCATCGTTTATTGTATATTAAGTTTTATTTTATTTAAATACTGGCAGAAAAATGAGAAAATTGTTACGGTTAAAAATTTTCTAATATCCAATATTGTAATTATTTTCTTATCAATATATTTATCAAACCCACCAGTTACACAAATGCTAATTTTTAATACGATTGATTCAATCCGGTTTAAAATTGATCAATATCGGGGTGAACAGTTAACTTCAGAAATTGCAAAAAATATTTCCGTGGATAATTTTCGGGAAAGTCCGGTAATAAATAACCAAAATGGTAAATATGATGGTATTGAGGTTACGTTTGATTTAATTGTTCAAAAAGAAGATTACTATACAGGTAAAGTGTATGTTTCATTCTATTATGACGCTATCGAACCAAACAAACCCGCTGGTATGAAGTCGTATTTCGAGAGCGCGGAATTTGGAGATTTAATTAAGGCAAATACTCCAAAAACTTACACCTTTATATTAAAACCAAACGAAGCTTTTTATAATGCGAAACAAGACGGTCCCTATTCCGTAAAGATCAATGTTTGGGCAAAAACTCCAAGAAAATTTGGCTTTGGCCTGCAAAATTTCAGCATTTCTTATATGGGAGACTGGTCTCAATATAATCGGGGAGAAACAAGAACTCATTTAACGAAAAAAGATCTATTTACCAAACCGTATCTGTTCCCGGATTTTTATAATCCATTTTATAACCCTGATTGATTATTAACAATTGGATTTTCCTTCATTTTTTGCAGAATGATATTCTTTAATGTTTCAGCGTTCTCTTTAGTGAGTCCTGGAATGATTACTTTGTTCCCGCTAAATCCTACGGTCCCGGGTTGTTCTGCTTGTTGACCTTTTGTTTGATTGGCTGAGGCATTTTCCAAAGTCAACGAGGTTAACCCAAATATTCTGTCTAAAAAATCCTGTTTAACATAGATATTTTGAACTACTCCGTAAGGAATATGTCTTTGCTGTTTTGATAGAATCCCCTGTTTAAGTAGTAAAAATTTATCGTCTATTGAATAATGAAAAGTCACTCTGCGAAGTGCAAAATAAATAAGATCAATAGGTACAAAACCTATAAATATTATTAGGTAAAGTTTAGATCTGGAATCATTTAAGCCAAAGAAAAAAAGCAGACTAAAGATCAAGGCTGATAATATAGAACGTAGTATAGACTTAAAGATCCACTTAGCTTCTATCGGGTAATTTTTTTCCGTAATAGTTTGTTGACCATCCATAGAGTGTTTTGCTCAAATTTAGGCAGGTGGAGATGCATTTCTATTTTTACCTATCTTCTCGCTAACCCTTTGCAGAAGCAATGAGCGTAATCCATCGGCCGCTGGTTTTTCTACTCCGTCGATATGCGCTGATTCTCCGGAAGCCGCTGTAGCACTCGACAAATGTACGTCATAAAGTCCAAAAAGCCTGTCAAAAATATCCTGGTCGACATAGACATCCTGCACTCGTTCATAGGGAACAGTTATTTCGTGCGGAGTAATTGGGCCCTTTTTGATAACTATATAGTCCTCGGTTAGATCGTAGAAGTAAACATTGTAGTACCATAGTTGATAAAAGTATGTAA
>MGAF01000022.1:0-4594 GCA_001789635.1 Candidatus Roizmanbacteria bacterium RIFCSPLOWO2_01_FULL_35_13
CTTTATCCACTTCATACAAAAGGATAATATGAAGATTAGACTATTACAAGAAAGAAATCGTACTAAAAATTCCACACATTAGTTCCATTTAGCCGGAAATTTCCTAGCTAATATCTATTAACTACTATCTACTTTTTTTACGATCCGGGTATCTCTAACTTAAACAATTTACAGTCTTTTCCGATTCCACCCAAAAACAAAAAACAGATCACATTTAATATCAAATAAGAGCTAATAAAAAGAATGAAGCCGATTAATGCGTATCTTAAGGTCCCCTGGGCTTTTTTGACACTTTCAGGATTCCCAAACGATGTCAGATATCTGAAAGCTCCCACCACAAACATAATAAAAAGCACAACAACAATAAGACTGGAAGCCATAAAAATTAAATTGCCAAAAACCACCTCTAAGCATTTAAATGTGGGAACTCCTTCTGGGGTCATACAACCGGGAACTTGTGACCAATTTTTTACTTGAGCATAGACTGCAAACGGAGTAAACATTGAGGATATGAATTAAAAAAATAAACGGATCACTATAAAAGAGCCGGTATCACCAAATTACAACTTATACCTAGACAAATTATTTGTCTGAATATAATCTGTTCGAATGTTACGATTATTGCTAATACTGCAACTATAATTATCAGACCTAATACGGCTGCCGTGATCTTGTCTCTGGCTTTGTCTACATTTTCTTTGTTACCCCCGGATGTTACCCAAGCCAATGCTCCCAATAAAAGATAAAGCAGGGCGGCTAATCCGGCAATGATAAAAAAGGCACGGACCATAAAAGTTAAAATGGTAGCTAAAGTTGGAGGGGCAAAGCCTAAGTTTGCCTTAATTGCTGTATTCTGGACAGCACCATAAGCTGGAGCAGCTAGTCCAAAATATACTAAGAACTGCAAATACTTCAGGAAATAGAAACTTTTTTTTAATTTGTCTAACATAGGTTAAAATCAATCCTACTCTACCTTTTTTTCTTTGTCAAGGGACAAAACCATTTTAATCCTCCTTGGCTCTATACTGAAGCGCTTCTGAGATATGTAAAGTCTCAATATTTTCCTTTTTATTTAAATCTGCAATTGTTCTTGCTACTTTTATAACTTTAAAATATGATCTGGCAGAAATTGATAACCTTGAGATTGCCAGTTTTAAAAGATTCTGGGCATCATCGCTCATTTGACAATAAATTCTAACCTGTGCTGAAGTCATTTCTCCGTTAGTTTTAACCCGGGAATTTTTAAATCTTTTGTACTGCCTGATTACGGCAGCAGCTACTCTTTCCCTGACTTTTAGACTTGATTCAGCTTTTGCAACCAAATTCAGACTCTCCTCTTTTACCGGAGGGACATCTACATGCAGATCTATTCTGTCTAATAAGGGACCGGACAAACGCTTACGGTATTTTAATATTGCGCCGGGCATACAGCGGCAGCTTCTTTTGGGATGACCTAAATATCCGCAGGGACAGGGATTACAAGCGGCTAAAAGCAGAAAACGGGAAGGAAAGGATAAAGTCCCGGCTGCTCTTGAAATACTTACCACTCCATCCTCGAGCGGTTGACGCAAAGACTCTAACACCGATCTCGGGAATTCAGGAAATTCGTCTAAAAATAAAACTCCTCGATGTGCTAAAGAGATTTCACCCGGAGCCGGATGCGTACCGCCTCCAATTAATCCTATACGGGAGGTTGTATGATGCGGCGATCTAAAAGGTCTTTTATCGATAAAAAATTTGTCTTTTAATAAACCGGTTATGGAATAAATTTTAGATACTTCCAGAATATCATCCCTATCCATCTTTGGCAGAATTGATGGAAAAGATCTTGATAACATAGTTTTTCCGGCTCCGGGAGGACCTTTTAAAAGAATATTATGAAAACCGGCTGCCGCAATTTCCAAAGCTCTTTTTGCCTGCTCCTGCCCTTTTACGTCTGCGAAATCAAAATCGTATTCTTCTTTATTGGCTACATCCTGCCATTTTAATTTAGGCTGAACCGGAATTAATTTTTGCTCATTCAGGTGCAAAATTAAATCCGCAAGTTTTCTAACCGGATAGATATTGAGATTATTAACTAATCCGGCCTCTTTAGCATTTTCAACCGGCACATACAGATTTTCGATTCTTAATTTCCTGGCAAGAAGCGCAATAGATATGACGCCGGGGACTCTCCGGGTTTTTCCCTCAAGCGAAAGCTCTCCAATAAATAAACTTTTGTTAAGCTGATCTTTTATAAGATAGCCGCAGGCGGCCAGGATTCCGACAGCAATAGGCAGATCCAGACTGGAGCCTTCTTTTGGTATGTCTGCCGGAGCCAGATTTACGGTTAAGCGTGAATCCGGCATTTCAAAACTTACATTTTCTATAGCGGTTCTTACTCTGTCTTTTGCTTCGTCGATTGACTTGCTTGGCAATCCAACAATTGTAAAAGTAGGAAAACCTTTGCCTGCGACATCAACTTCCACCTCAATTAATTCTCCGTCTAAACCGGCGGTGGTGGCCGAAAAAACTTTTGCAAGCATGACAAGAGTTTATTTTATTGTAGACAAAAAGTCTGTCGTTTATAAGCTACAAAAGTAAGAGAATTACCTGTTGGAAGTAGTTTTTTCTTTCATTTCAAGCTTCTTAAACCAGCTTCTTTTAAGAAGTACGGCAATAATTGCGTAGACTGCAATATCAATCCAGGATTCCTCAATTGATTCATTTGTCGGTTTTTTACCCGACATCAGAAGATGCTTTATCCTGTTGAATTTCTCAGAAATCCTGAAGGATATTCCCAACTCACCCATATCCAGAATGTTTCCTTTACCGTAATCCTTATGTTTCTTCCTGAACATCTCTAATAATTCTTTATTAACTTCCTTAAACGCCTCGTCCAGATACTTCGGATTTTTCATTGCATTATGATAACATAATCTGAAATAGTTCAAAAAGAATTATGATAGAATCTTTTACTATCAATCAAATTAATTTTGATTCAGCGCTAACAGGTGAAATTGACTCTGGTAATTTATATAAGTTATGGATTAATGGCGTAGGTCCATTTGCTTTCTCAATCCATGGCATGACAACATTAACTCAAACTGTAAGAGGTGATAATAAATCGGTAACATTGTGCATTGAGGGTAATAAAGTAATTGGATTAATTACTAGTAATGGAAAGGGTCAAATAACAAAATTACCTTTCTAAATCTAGAAATGTGAATTGATACTTTTCATTTCCTGATTCTTTTTTAGCAACAACTTTTTTAAAATCAGAGTAATCCGGAAAAAAAGCATCACCTTCAAAATTTCCCTTGACTATAGTCAAGTATAATTTTGCTGCGTATTTGATGCTTTGCTCGAATATCTGAGCTCCTCCAATAATATATATTTCTTTTGAAAACTCTTTAGCCTTATTAATTGCCTCTTCTAATGAGGCACAAACAAAAGCATGCTTAAATAAGTAATTTTTATTCCTTGTAACTACAATGTTAATTCTATTGGGGAGGGGTCTGTACTTTTCCGGAAGCGACTCATAAGTTTTTCTACCCATGATAACAATATTCCCTGTAGTCAATTCCTTAAATCGCTTCATATCTTCGGGAATATGCCAAGGAAGTTTTCCCTTATTTCCTATTACCTTATTTTCCGATATTGCAGCAATCATGCTGATTTGCACCATATATAGTAGTTATTAGCCAGTAGCTAAAAGTTAGGAATAATTAATACTTCTGATTAAACTATTAGTCATTCTGGCTATTTCATTTACCCTACCATTAAGAAGGTTAAATTGATCTGTATCAATAAAATGCAAATCTCTTGCTATTAATAATTGATTTTGTACCTCTGTCGCAGAACCTAAAGAAACGTAATAAAATTGAACTTTTTCTTTTTTAAAGTGCCTGACAAATCCTTCTGCAATGTTTGAAGTTATCGAAATTACCGCTCTTTTTATTTGAGATGTTAACCCATAAAGTTCATCTTTTGGAAATTGAGATGTAGTCTTATAAATCTCTAATACAAAAGAATGGCCTTTCTGCCAAACAATCAAATCAGTGAAAGATTTTATTGCCATAATTTTTCCCTTTTTTCCTAACTACTAACTAATAACTATTATCTACTTTTTATAATATCCACCGGAAACGGATAGAGCGGCTTTTATTGGGGGATGCGGATTGTAGTTGAGAAGTTCCAGATATTCGGGTTTGAAATCGTCTATAGTATTAAAATCTTTTGTAAATTTAATTTTTGGAAAAGGTTTGGGTTTTCGCTTTAACTGCTCTCTAACCTGATTATTATGAATTTCGTAGATGTGGACATCACCAAAAGTATGGACAAAAACACCCGGCTTATAACCTGTAATTTTGGCAATTATCAAAGTCAAAAGAGCATAAGAAGCAATATTAAAAGGAACTCCCAGAAATAAATCCGCGCTTCTTTGATAAAGCTGTAAGCATAATCTTCCATTAATCACATTTAATTGATACATGTTATGACAGATCGGGAAGTGGGAAGTGTCTTCATATCTGGCCATTGTGTAAAGATATTCTGGATTCCAGGAATTGACAATTACATTGTGTGCTGCAGGATCTTCCACAATTTCATTAAT
>MGAF01000022.1:4610-77260 GCA_001789635.1 Candidatus Roizmanbacteria bacterium RIFCSPLOWO2_01_FULL_35_13
ACTTCAACTGATCAATTGTTCTTTTTTTAGTCGGTTTACCCGCCGAAGCTTTAGCGGAGGTGGGCCAATGCCGCCACAACTCTCCATAAATTCTCGGTAAATTCCCCCACTTCTTCGCAAACTTATTATCCGTTTTTATTTTCTCAATAAATTTTTCCTTGGTCAGTTTTTTTAGTTTTTCATTTTTACTTTTTAAAATGTATATTTTATAGGGGTAGTCATCCCAAATATGCACATTATTATCTACTAAATATTTTATATTTGACTGACCTGACATAAACCAGTAAAGCTCATGGATAACTCCTTTCCAGTAAACTTTTTTTGTGGTAAGTAGAGGAAATCCGTCTGCCAAATCAAAATGCATCTGTCTACCGAATAAGCTAAATGAAGCGTCTCCCGTTCCCCTATCAACTTTCCTATAACCCTTGGTCAGGGCTTCTTTAAGCAGATCCAAATATTGTTGTTCGGGATGTTTTTTCATTTCGGTTTTTTTTGCCAGTCGCCGGCCGTGTATCTGTTTCTCGCCAGAAAATGCCAGTCATGCGGATTTGAATCCTGGATATCTTTCCACATTTTTTTAGCTGATTTGGTAAAAAGACCTTTGTAGACTATTTCCCTTGCGTCACGCCAATATATGCCAATCTTTTCACCCTTTGCTTCCTGTTCTTTCAACTCAAACTCAACATCCAGATTGTCAGCGTCTTTAACTATTTTTGCTTCAATCGATTCCCTTTTTTCATACTCTTTCCATAAGGCAACCATATCTTTTTCCAAAGAAGTTTCAGAAAATACATCCTCTATTGCCATTTCTTCATCTCTTTTTGTATACATTCTGGAAATATAGTGTACGTCACCACTGCGACTCTCCCCAACATCATGGACCATTGCCATCTTCACGACTTTTCCGAGATCTTTGACTCCCTCCTGAGCAGCCAAAGTCATGGCAATCCAGGAAACACGGTAACTATGTTCTGTCTCATTGCTAAAATCAGCATTTAAAAACTGCCGCCAGTTGCGCTGCAAAAATCGCATGCATCCTACCTCATACAATAATTCCAAATCTCTTTTCTGCGTCATTTTTGATTTTGTCATTCCAGCCTGCTTCGCCAAAGCTCCAGCGAGGCGAGCTTGTCCGGAATCGTTGTTTAAAACTACGATTCTGGATGCGCCCCGACTAAGTCGGGACTTACCAGAATGACATTAAATTTTAATTGTAAACATTAAATTTGTTTTTCGCGTTTTTTAGTTGTAACGCGACCGTGCTGCCACTGACCGCGGTACTGACTTCCTCCTCCGTCCACCCATTCGAATTGAGCGTGGACTATTCTACATCCCATTTCCAAAGTTACCGGCATTGGTCCTTCATTTTTAAGCGCAAAGGATAATTTACCTTTATAGCCCGGCGCAACATTTCCTGTCCGCAAAAACAAACCACTTCTGAAGGTTGTTGTTCTCGGCTTGAAATTGATAGTAATATCCAAAGGAGTGTTTACTTTTTCAATTGTCGTTGCGATGTAAAAATCACCGGGCTTAATTACGACTTCTTTTCTTTTGCCTTTTTCATAAGTTTTAATCAACTTCAAACCTGGAGTCTCTCTCTCAAACTCACCTAAAAATGCCTTTCCACCCTGAAGTTTATAAAGTTCACCCAGTCTAAGATCAAAACCCGCACCCTCGGGATTTGTTAATTCCCTTTCAGACAGATCTTCAACAAGATTTACTTTTTTAACAAGTTGTAATAATTTCTTTGGTCCAATTATCATAATATCCCTATTTTAAACTGATTCCAACTGTTTTCAACCGATTTCAACTGAAAGCGATCACATTCCGCTTTCATCCTGAGCCTATGCTAAGGATCTATGTTATACTTCCCATTTCTTTAATGCTGAATGTGCCATCCGTATCAAAACTTACATGAAAAATCGGCAATTCTGTAGCAACTTTTCTTAAAGTTTCATAAAATTGGGTTTCGGTTACTTCCGAAATTGCCTGATAAAGATATTCTTCATCACATCCTGGAAATAATTCCACTGCCTTTTCTTCAATTAATTTCTTAGCAAGGATTTTATGATTATTATCTGTAACAGTTTCATGAAAAACAAATAACTCTCCTGCAACAAATCCCTCTTTTGTTTTCATGGAAAATTCAGGTTTTATAGAATAGTCTCCCTTGATTTGTAAAACAGCTCCATCATATTTTTCTTTTAATTTAGACAAACTATTTTGTTCTTTAAAAATTTCTTTACAGATTTTTTCTGCTTTTTCTTTCACAACTTCAAAACCATATTCTTCTGCAGTTTTATTCAATAACATGGATTCATTAAAAATTGAAGGAGTGGATTCGTTATCTAATTTATAACGATTACTAAAAATCACCTCATGGAGTTGTGTTTTTGAAAGAGTTAAAACTGTCACTAAAGTAAACTTAAACTATTATTTTAAACTCATAATAAAATTTCCAGGAGTCATTATTTTAAAGAGAAATTTTTTGTTTTTCATCTTTTCTGTAAAAAAATGTTTTTTATCTAATGTTATTAAAAAATCCGCTTTACTTTGTTTTGCTCCATATAAAATCGGAGTGTCTTTTTCTTCAATTACATTTTTATAAAAAATTTTTGCTTTTTTGCTGTCGACCGATATGAACTTGATAGTCTTTATTACTTGATAAAAACCTTCTACCACTTTGTAATCTTCTTTATCAAAAATATTTCTTTCAGCCTCTACTAATGCTAGTTTTGAACTGATTAGATTAATTTTAAATTTAATTTTTAATTGAAAAATAGCAAAAGAGGCTCCCGAGATTGACTTAGCCGCAGAATAAATTACATTAGCATCCAAAAACAATTTCATGGATTTTGGAGATTTTTTTTAAGTTTTGCTGACACTTGCTTTGACATCCTATCTACTTTTTCAAATTCCTCTATTCTTTCTTTAGAATAAATTTCAACATTATCATCCGAGAATAATTTTTTGAATAATTCTATTGGAATAAGACCAGCCATCTGTTTTTTACCCCGCTCTAAAATAATCTTTTTCTTATTATAAAAAACTTCATTAATCACTTCACCTGGGCTTTTTCTAAAATCGAGCATATTTATTGTATTTTGCATAATATTTATCAAATAAGTAACTATATCAATTGTAGTAGTTACTACAGTCTGTGTCAAATGATTTTTCAAAAGATTGAAAAATTAAACCTTTTTTTATATTATTACTCCTTTGCTATGGCACAAACTCAGGAAAATCCTAAAATTAGACAACGATTGCTTCCTAAGGATCTGGCTCTTTGGGGAATTGAAGCCATTGGAGTTGCGGGTGGTATTTATGCTGTGGCCCACTTGGGACTTCCTCAGATTTATACTGATATAGGTTCACAAATAGGTCCCACTCTAGATATTTTATTAAATAATCCCTCACTCTTAAAAAATTCTGAGTTTTTTAAACCCGTCGCAACCGGATTAGGCTTCCTAACAGGATTTACAACAACAACCATAGCAATGCCAGAAGTATTAATAAAACTCCGAGGAAAAATAAGACTAAATGGAACAGGTAAATTCAAATCTAAAGATGGAGGCAGAATGAGAGATAAACAATGTGTTGATGGCCGAATTGCTGAAAATCTTCAGGAATCGGTTGAACCTGGCGCAGGAATAATGGGAGGGGGATTTGTAAGAGATAATTTAACAGCGCTTCTTTTACACAATGTTTCGATTGAACATCCATTTAAAGATTTTGCTATTGGCTATATGTTAGGAAGATCTACCCCAACAGCCATAATAACAGGCCTGAACACACAATTAACAGCATTAAAAACCCTTAGTGAAAAAAGTGTAAAAGGATTTCTAAAAGAAAATCATCTACCTCATGATTTAGGTTGCGGCTGGTCGGCAACAAACAGTTTTTTGAAGCATCATTTAAAATTTTCTAAAGCCAATCACGAAGAAAAAATTAAGATTCTCGACGCACTTAATCGAATTGATGCTTTTTTAAATACTTTAATCTGGGAACCAATGATGAATACTATAGCTACTCCTCTTTCCGGCTTTTCTTTTATGATTAATCCAAACTTCGGCACAACCTCAATTCATGAAAAGATTGAAGATAAATAGAAAGTCATCTAAATATTTTATTAGATATTATTAAAATGAGGTTTTGAGACGGAGTTTTTTGAAGTCGGAGTCGAGAGTAAAAATTTCATCCATCTTAAAATCTTTACATAAAACATAACTAACAGCGTCAGTGAATGAAATTTTATGCTCGGAAAATTTGAGAAAAAAATCATAAGTTTTTCGGAATAAATGCCGATCGATGTTTATGATTTTAATCTGTCCTAGCGTTTCCGCTTCATAAAAGTATTCCATAGCTTGTTTAACGATATATTTAGCGTATCTTTTCAGAAGTAATGTAAATAATTCATCCAGAACAAATTCTGAAGTAAATAGTTTAGACTCAATTTCCTTATAAAATTGAAGCTTTTTAGTTACTCTGTCATTATTTGAATCATCTTTCGAAAACAAAGCAAAGTAAGCACTTGTGTCTATAAAAACTCTCATAAATTTTCTTCAGCGTATACTATTTCATCAACCATATCAGAATAGTTTGTCTTTTTTCCTCCTTTTGACTTAATAAATCCCGACATTTTGTCTAATACCGAATAATTAGGTTTGCGTTTACTCTGCGAAAACAAATCAACAATAAGACTTATATATTCACTTATAGCTTTATCTAAACCCTCTCTTATAAGTTGCGATCTAGAAATAGTCGTTGCCTTTTCCATCTTATCAATCATTGCCACTGTGCCTGGATTGAGATAAATTTGATACCTTTTCATATATATACATTAAAACATATGGTGTATATTTTGTCAAGATTATTGTCTGATGGTTTTTAGCTTGAAAAAAAATAAGAGACCGATATAATAGTCTAATTAAATATGGTTATTCATACCTGTGATGCCCTGATTATAAGCTGTATTGATTTTAGATTTCAGAAATATATACAAAAGTGGCTGGGGAAAAACTTCAGAAATAAAACTTATGATTACGTGGGATTTGCCGGAGCAAGTAGAGACCTGAAAACGATTCTCAAACAGTTAGACATCTCAGTTCGACTCCATAAAATCACCCAGATTGTTCTCATTCATCATGAGGACTGCGGAGCATACGGTAAAGAAAGCACTCCTAAAAGACATGCTACAGATTTAAAGAAAGCGAAAAAGCAAATTTTAAAATTATATCCCGATCTCAAAGTCGACCTCTTTTACATCCTTCTTGACGGAAAATTTGAAAAAGTGGACTGAAGAAATGCTAAAATAAATTCATGAGTTTTATTTATTGTTTTGATCCGACCGCAAATGATTCTTTAAGTAAAGTACGCGGAGTAGGACGATATCTGCAAATCCTCAAAGAATGTTTTAAGGATAAATGGATTTTCACGGATGACTTACGGATTACCACGGATTCAATTTTTGTAAATCCGTTCTATAATTTTTTACAAAAACCGTTATCTTTACGAAGAGTCGCAAAAAAACAAATCGCAGTGATCCACGATCTTATTCCTCTTAAATATCCCGAACATTTTCCGGTTGGGGTAAAAGGTAAATTCAATATTTTTTTAAATAAACTGGCTCTAAAAAAATATGATCTGATTGTGACGGATTCCGAAGCCAGTAAAAAAGATATTAATCAAATATTAGGCATCGAGGAAAGTAGAGTTAAGGTTATTTATCCAACGCTTCCAAAAGTTTTCAGCAGAAATTCGATATTAGATAATAGATATTCGGGAAAAAAACAAATATCCAGTATCCAATATCCGATATCCAGCTTTTGTTTATATGTCGGTGATGCAACCTGGAATAAAAATCTGGTTAACCTTGCCAAAGCGATAAAAAAAATAAATGTTACATGTGTATTTGCAGGAAAAGTATTTCAAAGAAATTCGATATTAGAAAATAGATATTCGGAAAAAAGCAAAAATCCAAATATCCAGTATCCAATATCTAATATCAATATAAATAATCCCTGGCAAAAGGAACTAAATCAATTCTTTAAAGAAACCGGAGACGACAAAAGGTTTATTTTTTTAGGCTATGTTCCGGACCTTGAGCTGATTCAGCTATATCAAAAGGCAAAATGTAATATTTTAGTGTCGAGGGATGAAGGATTTGGTTTTTCCTATCTTGAAGCTGCCTCCCAAAGTTGCCCATCAATATTATCTGATACTGATATCTTTCAGGAAATTTCCGACAAACAGGGAGCATTATTTGCCAATCCTGATAACATACATGATATTGCCAATGCTATCGGTGAGGTATACTTTAATCAGGACCTGAGAAACAAACTGGGAAAAGAAGCAGAAAAAAGAAGTAAATTTTTTAGTCAGAAAAAATTTATAAGCGAAATTAATAAGATTTTGAATTTTTTAACATTTGGATTTATTTAAAAATTAGATATTAGAACTTAGAAATTATTATAATGGATCTTTTAACCTACACGGTCTTTGCCTTTGTCTACATCATGATCATGCACTTTGCCATCAGCATAAATGACGAGTTTAACGTATTCCTTATGATAGGAATATTTATAGTCGGAGCGGCGATGGGTGCCTATCTCAATTTATATGAATTCGGCTTTGGAGCTGCCATAATACTTTCCCTGATCTTCTGGTGATCAAGAAACACAATGTCAATATCAATATAACCTTGACAAATAAATTTCTTTTATGCTAATCTTATTTAATGAGTCTTGACTTTCACAAACTCCAGGATAAAAGAGTCTTTTATATATTGGCAGGAACCTTAGTAATACTTCTGGTGCTTTTTGTAACTTTACTAAACAGACAAAAAAAACTAAAGGAAGAGGCGATTCAATCTCAAAATCAAAATAATACTACGGATCAGGCTCCTGTCAGTTTTCCTATTCCCCAAACACAATTTGCCGGTTACACATTGAGTGCGGAACTTCCTTCTATCCCAACTTCTGTAAAACTATCCGATCTTAAAACTTCGTACACGACCGGCGAAGCTCTTGATCTTGCAACCAACATGGGATTTACAAATCCGATCGTTGATGAGGGCGTTAACATAATTCTGGTTACCAGCAATGAAGAAGAACAACAGACAATGCTGAATATAAACAAAAAAAACGGTAACTGGCTGTTTGTCAGTGAAAAAGGAGTAGCATCTACCGGCTCTGATCCGACAACTGCAGCCAATTCTTTTCTTAAAAAGATTGGTTTTATGGATGATTCATTAGTAATGGCAGCAACATATACAAGAGAAAGCTATCCGGATGTTACTTTTGTCGAATTTCACAGGAGCTGGGAAAAACTCGGGCTTCCCTATCTTAATCCCCTGGGAGTTTTGAATTTGGATGAAACCGAAAATCTTACAGACTTAAAATTGGGTTATTTGGAAAAGGCCGCTCCGGATGATCCGGATGTTACTTCAAGCTCAGACGGGTATACCGGAAAAGTAAGGCCGAATGGATTTAATACCATTACCGTCGCAGTAAACAATTCCAATAATACAATTTTAAATGCAACTTCAAATATCAAAGTTTTGAGTAAAAGTCAGAGCAAATCCGGAGCTGAAACTCTCAAAACTCCCGAAGAGGCTTTTGAAGAAATGAAAAGCGGAAAAGTGTCCTTTTCGATGGTCAAACCGACAGGCGAGGGAACGGTTGATGTAGCCAGTGTATTTCCCAATAGTCTGGCCGCTTCCCAAAATGCCGAAGTCAGTGAAGTCATCTTAACTTATCTTGATGAGCTTGGTCAAACTTCGCAGAATTCACTTTACCCTTATTATCTTTTCAGGGGTACGGCAACCTTAGACTCGGGTTATGATGCTCAATTTGTCCAAACGGTTCCGGCAGTAAAACAGATCAACACGCTTGGAATATTTGCCCAAAATTCCGAGCCGACTGTCTTCCCGGGACAGGGAAGCACTTTACAATACGGAACATTTAACTGGTTAAGTCCTGCGCCCAATCCAAAAGTCGGACTCGCCTGTGCAGGGTTAACCCAAATTTTCCAGTTCCCGAACGGCGCATATATCGGCTGGTATCCAAATACAAAACCCCGAACCTGGTATTATGTTCCACCACCCGGAGAAACAGTAGACCAAGCCAGAATTGACGAAGTCAAGACAACATTACGCTGGGAAGCTGCAAAAGCCTGTAAGGGAAGCCTTGCTGATCCTGATATCTGCGGCTTTGATCAAGCTACCACTTCCTTCGATACAGCTTGCTATTTTGCCGGCGCAACTTCGCCCATAATTTATGTCTATTCAAAAACTACCAAACAAATACAGGTAAATTTACCCAAAGATTTTATAACCTATACCGATCCTCCCGCATCAACTGAGAATTCCTGGGATTTTACATTTACTCCCGATAATAACCTTATATTTTCAAACGGCTTAATCAAGAGTAAGCTTTATTATGAATATGATAAAAAAGTGTTCAATTCGGAATTTGATAAACTAAAAAATAATAATCGGGCTTTTCTTACTGAAAAAAGTAAACTCACGGAATTTGTTAACTCTATTTCCAAAAAGGCCGGATTAAATGTTTCGGAAAAAGCCGGACTGATGATCGAATTAACCAGAGAAACTAAAAAGCTATCATCGGCCAATCTTAAAATCGGACTTTTAGACAGAGAAATCATAGATAAAATATTACCCGTCTCAATCACACCGCAACCAAAGACCAATCACCGCTTCTTCCTCTATGTAACTGAGGCTGATCCAAATGAACAATTAACTTCCCCGAATATAGAAAAATTAAAAAGAGTTGATGATATGATGATAGAATTGGGGGTTTTGGGATTCTAACAAGTGAAAAAAACTGCGTAAGAGTTCACTGTCCTTGACAAAACTGTATTAAAGTGTCATTCTGACCCTGAGCTTGTCGAAGGGGAAGAATCCAGCTTTGCGTAGATTTTAAGCTTACGCTTCGCTAGATCCTTCACTCCAAAACTCATCGTTCAGCATGACTTGTGTCAAGACTTGTGAAGTTTTGCAAAACTGCTTTTCATTTGACAATTAAATTTATTTTGTGTTAGTCTTATTTAATGAGCTTTAACTTTCATAAACTTCAGGATAAAAGAGTATTTTATATACTAGCTGGAACTTTGGTAATTCTTCTTGTACTTTTTGTCACTTTATTAAATAAGCAGAAAAAGATAAGAGAATTGGCCAACCGATCACAAAATCAAAATAATAATGTGGGTCAACCGCCTCTCAGTTTACCTTTACCTCGCGCCCAGTTCGCAGGTTATACTCTCCAGGCAGAATTACCTTCTCTTCCAACCTCGGTAAAACTGTCTGATCTGAAAACTTCCTATACTACCGGTGAGGCTTTGGATATCGCGACAAAAATAGGATTTAAAAATTCCGTTGTTGACGACGGAGTAAATCTTGTCTTAGTTACAAATCAGGAAGAAGACCAGCAAACAATGCTTTCATTTAATAAAACTAACGGAGTATTCCTCTTTGCGTCGGAACTGGGCTATCCTTCAGGAGGATCTAATCCTGAAAGTGCAGCCAGATCTTTTCTTAATAAAATGGGTTTAATGGACGATACTCTTGAAGTAACCGCAACTTATAAAAGAGAGAGTCATCCGGAAGTAACCTTTGTTGAATTACACCGCAGCTGGGAAAAGCTCGGTCTACCTATTCTGAATCCGGTCGGCGCCCTAAACCTTGAAGAAACAGAAAGACTCGCTGATGTTAAGCTGGGAGTTGTTGAAGCAACTGCGCCTGATGATCCGGATATTACCTGGAGTTCGGACGGATTTGAGGGAAAAATGAGACCTAATGACTTTAATACCATTACTGTAGCAGTAATTGATGATAACAACACTATTCTATCAGTAATGTCAAATGTAAAAATTCTGGCAAAAACCCAGGTAAAAGAATCCGCTCAAACCCTAAAAACACCTGAAGAGGCATTTGCAGAAGTACAAACCGGAAAAACCTCTTTTTCTTTAGTCAAACCAACGGGCGAAGGAGTATTCGAATCCATGAATGTTTTCCCCAACAGTGAGGCTGTTGGAGATAATGCGGTTGTCACAGATGTTATCTTAACTTATATCGATGATATCAATCAAAAAAGCCAAACTACTCTTTATCCTTATTATCTTTTCAGGGGGACAACCACGCTTAATTCCGGGTATCAAGCACAGTTCGTACAGACTGTTCCCGCATTAAAACAGGTAAATACCCTTGGTGTGTTTGCACAAAATTCGGCACCGACAGTTTTTCCCGGACAGGGAAGTACTTTACAATACGGTACATTTAACTGGTTGAGTCCTGCTCCTAATCCAAAAAATGCGCTTGCCTGTGCAGGATTAACCCAGATGTATACACTTGCTAACGGAGGATATATCGGCTGGTATCCCAATACCCCGCCACGAACCTGGTATTATGTGCCTCCTGCAGGTGAGGTTGTAGACGCACAAAGAATAGCCGATCTCAAAGTCGAGCTATGGGCTGTCGTTGCCAGAGCCTGTAAAGAAAGCAAGGTTGATCCGACTGTCTGCGGTGTTCCCCCGGATTTAAATATACAAACGGCTTGTTATCACGTATCCACAGGTTCGCCTTTTGTCTACGTTTACCCGGACACAACTAAAAAAATGTCGGTTAGCTTGGTTAAACAAGGCTTAACTTACTCCGACCCGCCGCTTTCCAAAGAAAAAGTCTGGAATTTTACGGCGGATGCAGAAAAACTTACATTCTCCAACGGTTTAGTAAGAAATAAACTCTATTATGAATATGATAAAAGTTTATTTAAACCCACGTTTGATCAGCTTAAAAAAGAAACTAAAGGATTTGCAGTCAATAAAAATAATCTGAACGAATTTATTAATGATGTTGCAGAAAAAGCCGGCCTGAATTCAGCCGAAAAAACCGGATTAACAATAGAACTGACAAGAGAAGTTAATAAACTCTCATCTTCTACTCTTAAAGTAGGACTGTTGGACAGAGCTGTTCTTGATCAAGTATTACCCGTATCCATAACGCCTCAACCTGAAGTCTATCACCGCTTCTTCCTCTATGTTACCACAGCTGATGCTAATGAAAAATTGACCTCTCCGACTGTTGACAGACTTACAAGAGTCGATGATCTGGTAGTTGAGATTGGAGTATTGGGATTTTAGGCACTGGTCGGCTAACTCTGGCCTACTTTGTGATAGATAGAGTCTTGTAACGATCTGAATTGTTAATTTTAGGTTTGCGCCGAGCCCATTTTTAATCAAAATCTGACTCTTAGTTTATAAATTGAGCTTAAAATTGGCTTTAATAGAAATTAAATTATTTGATTGCTTTAATAACCCCTTCTGCTTTAAGTAATTGTTCTAAATCTTTTTGAATTCTGTGATTGGCATATTTAATTGCGGAGGGTCCCGGATTAGACCCTCTCCAGGATTGAATGAATAAAGTACCCAATGTAGCTATAGTCTTAATTGTAAAAGTATCTTTATTTGTTCCAATAATACCTGATAAGGTAGGATGCAATTGTAATAATGACAAGCCGCCTAGAATATAAATTAATGCATTACCTGTCATCATGGATCCTATCTGAATACCAGTAGCTTTTTGTTCAAAGTATGAGTTAAATACCCTTTCTACTCCGATTATATCTACTCCTGGAGCTACATTTGATAATCTTTCGACTATGTCTTCTGGTAATGATTTTCTATTGTCAGAGATTAATAATTCTTCCTCTATCATAAAATGATCCTATTTATCATATCAATAATTTAACAATCCTATATTACCACAAAATACATTGTATTTAAACCATCATGAATTATTCTTAGTTAAAATATTTTCATAATAAAAATTATATATCCCGCAACAAGCTGCGAGGAATTAAACCACTAAGGTTAAAAATTAATTTTTTAATAATACATTTAGACAATTTTGAATAATTTCCCACTATTTTCCACTGTTATTTTTTCTAAAGTTTCTACTTTAATTCCGATTATTTCTGCTATAAAATCTGCAATTAATTTTAGATTTTTCGGTTCGTTAGCAGGTCTTCTTTTGTTATCACCTCTCAACTGTATCGGCAGTAAAAGAGGCGAATCAGTCTCTAAAACAAGCATCTTTAAAGGAACTGTTTTTATAAATTCCTGTTTATCTTTGCGGTAAGTTATATCCCCATCGACTCCTATGAATATTTTATGTCTTATTGCATATTCCAGAAGCGCCTGGTCAGGTTCACAACAGTGAAAAACGCAGCGGTAATCGGTTATCAGTGATCGGTAATCAGTTAATGTCTCTAAGAAATCCTTTCTTGCCTCTCTGTTGTGAAAAATAATGCTCTTTTTGTATTTAATCGCCAGTTCAATTTGTTTCCTTAAAAAATCCTTTTGCAGTTCCAAAAAAGACTCGTCAATCTTATAATCCGGGTATTTTGTTTTGTTATAATAATGCCTGTCCAAACCAATCTCACCAATCGCAACTACTTTTTTATGCGTTAACAACTTTTCTATTTCCTGCATTTCTTTAGTCATTCCGGCTTGCCCAGAATCGTTGTTCGATTGTATTTCAAACACGTGGTGTGGGTGAATCCCAACAGCAGCATAAACCTGATCAAACCTCTCTGATATCTCAACCGCTTTTTTAGATGACTCTAGATCCGTGCCGGGAACGACAATAGAATTGATACCTGCTTTTTTGGCATTATCGATAACCTCTTCTACTCTTCCCTCGAAGGCCTTGAAATTTAGATGACAATGGGTGTCGAACATATGGTAATCTATTTTACATGACAATCTTTATCGCTGCTGATCACCGGGGGTTTGAACTCAAAAATAAACTGATTGAATATATACAGGAAAAAAACATTAGAGTGGAAGATCTAGGAGCATATGATTATGATGCTACCGCTGAAGATGACTATCCAGATTTTGCTAATAAAGTTACTCAGGCAGTGTTGCAAAATCCAAAAGAATTTTTAGGGATTGGGATATGTGGCTCAGGTAATGGAATAGCAGTTGCTGCCAATAGATCGAAAGGTATTTATTGTGGTCTAGCTTTCAATGAGCATCAGGTCAAACACATGCGGGAACATGACCATATAAATATGCTTGCCCTTCCGTCTGATTATATTGATTTTGAAAAGGCTAAACACTTCGTTGATATTTTTTTAAGTACCAAACCTCTCCCTAAAGAAAAATACCTTCGCCGTCTTAAAAAAATTGACAAAGAGGTTTGATTTAACGAGCTGATTGAATAATTTCTTGGCGTTTTTGCTTGTCTATTACAAATAATTTATTTTTGAGAATATTGTCTGCATCTGATTCCCTTCCGATTTTGACTAAGCCTTTTACATACAAAAGAAGAGGTTGAGGTTCTTGCCATTGATTTACTTCATTTTTTAAAAGATTAACCACCTTTTCATAGTCACTTTTACGTTCGCTGATTACCGCCAGGTTGTAAAGAACCATTAAGCGATTGTTGCCTGAACTTTTTTTGATTAATTCTTCTAATAATTTTTCGGCTTTGCCAAATTTTTGTTGGGCAAGATAGGCTCCGGCTAAATTTGTCATAGCTGCTGACCGGTCAACAAAAGCAATAAGCTTTGGATTTTCTTGAAGCGATACTTCCAAATGTTTTTCCGCCTCTTTAAAATTACCCCTGCGTAAATAATAATCTCCCAGATAAAAATGACCTTCCTTAAAATTATTGTCTTTTTTAACCTCAGGATTAAATAAAGTGAAGTCATCTTTGAATTGAAATCCCGCCCTGAAAGTACTTACAATCATAATTAACAGCCAAGTACTGATAAATATCAAAAACACTGACTTTGCCAATTTATTAGTAATAAATCCGGCGATCAAAATAACAATAACTCCGGCAGCCGGAGCTGCAATAAAACCATAATGCGGAGAATTAAATCTGGGCAAGGGAATAATTGAAAGTGCAGGTAACAACATAATTAACACAAAAAAAACCAGCCTGAATAAAATTGAATTTTTTTTATTTCTTAAAACTAAGATTAAACCTGCAAATAAGATTAAAATCGCAAGTATTGGCTTCACCGTTGTTATTTTTGTAATCAGGGTAGCATCGCTTAACCCGGACTGAAACGGAACAATAATATTTAAAAGTTGCGACAAAAATACTGACAATCTCGTTCCTATTGCTTCATTTAGATTTAAATTTTGCGACTGTTCAGTCCAAAATTCCGGAACTGTTTGGATACGAAGAATAATATAAAAAATAGCCGTAAATAAAAAAGCTAAAAAATACTTGAACTGCTGACGTAAATTTTCAAACCCTTGACTCGATTCCCATATAAAAATAAGACCAGGAACCCAAAATAAGGCGGTTTCTTTGGAAAAAAGTGCTAATAGCCAGAAAAATAAAGATACTATAATCCAGATTCTTTTCTTTGTTTCAAAAAACTTTAGATAAGTTGTAATAGTTACAAATGTAAACATAACAGTTAGTAATTCCTGCCGATAAGATATAGCTCCGACCGGAAGAATAGTCAGAGGGTGAATACCTACTACAAAAGCTATAAAAAGACTCTCCCGTTTAGAAAGCTCAAAAAAAGTGCGGACAAAATAAAAAGTCGCGACTACTACCAACAAATAAAGAGATATATTTGTTAGATGGAAACCCTGAGCCGATCTTCCGTAGAGATGAACATCTGTACTATTTAAAATAGTAACCAAGGGACGGTAAAAATTTGTCTCTCCAAAGCGGGTAAAAAATGCCTGCTGCAATCTTGAAAGCGGTAAAACCGCCCTGCCTCCCTCAATGTCTCCGTGATCCAACCAGGTAAAACCGTTATTAATATAACCAGAATGAACTAAAAAAATAATTATTAAAACTAAAGTTAGCAGTAATTTCTCTCTTTTCACTCTCTAATTTTATACTACAGACTACACTCTGTCATTCTGAACGGAGCGCAGCGGAGTGAAGAATCTAGCAAAGCGTAAAATATTCCCGATTAAATTGAGATAGATCCTTCGCTAATCGCTCAGGATGACGGAGGGGAAAATTTTACATCTTGATCTGATACTTTCCTTCGCTGTTTTTTTCGATGATACCTTTAATTTCCAGTAAAGAAAGTATGTTTAATATTTTATCGATAGATACCTTTGTTTGGGAAGAAATTTCATCCGAAAGCAAAGGTTGATCCTGCAAAATTGCAAATATATTTTTTTCAGCTTCATTCAGTTCTTTTTCGATTTCTTCTTTTTTCTTAGGAACAATTCTGATATTAAATTCGTCTAAAATATCACCAATACCTGTAACTAATTTTGCACCTTGTTTTAATAATATATTGGGAGCTTCGGACATTTCAGAATTAAGCGGTCCGGGAGGAGCAAATACTTCTTTACCTTGTTCTGCTGCATAGCGGGCAGTAATCATCGCTCCGGAATCTTTTGCGCCTTCTGCGATCAATACTCCCAAGGATAGTCCTGATATTAGCCGATTTCTGGCTATAAAGAGACCTTTAACAACCATTTCGCCGGGAGGAAATTCCGAAATTATTAATCCGCCTTTATTTATTATCCTGTGATAAAGATTTGCATTAACAGCCGGGTAGATGATATCAACACCGCAACCAAGAAAAGCAATTGTTCTTCCGCCATTATTTAATGTGGTCTGATGAGCTACCGAGTCTATTCCTATAGCCATACCGGAAACTATGACAAATCCCGCTTCGGTTAATTCCTGGCTGAATTTAGAGGCTATTTGTTGCCCGTAAGTCGTAGGTGTCCGGGTTCCGACAATTCCAAAACATAGATCTTCTTCAAAATCAAAATTGTTTATATCTCCCTTAATATATAAACAAATAGGAGGATCGGCCATTCCTCGCAATGGTTTTGGATATTGTTTATGACCAATTGGAATAGCTGTAATGGCTTTTTGTTTTATTTCTTCCAGTTTTTTTACCGGATCGAAGAGGCTGCGGAATTTGACAAATTTTTCTGCCCAGTTCAATCCAATAACTTCCGTTAAATCCTGCTTATTTGCCAAATAAGCTTTTTTAACATTTTCAAAATGTTTCATTAATGCAGAAAAGCGCGTAGGCCCGATTCCTATAAAGTGCGAAAAGCCTACGTAATAAGATAAGTCTTTATCCATTTAAATAATTTTATGTCTAACTTATCGTCATTCTGGGGAACGAAGTGACTCCAGAATCGTTGTAAGATTCTGGACGCGCTCGTTCCTCGCTTGCTTGAATGACATTAACTATGGCGAGTAAATCTTATTTAGAGCACCAAGCCCTTTCCAGAATATCTCTTCATCAAAATTTTCACTCCCAACTTCTTCTTCTCCCTCCAGAATAAACACAATATTATTTTTTAGCTTATTTACTTCGATTAAACGTTTAATCGAAGTAAGATTTTGAATCACATGACCTTTATTATCTGCGACACCCCGCCCATACATTTTTCCATTTCTTACAGTTAATTTAAAAGGCGGCGTTTTCCATTCGTTAACCGGATCTTCAGGTTGAATATCATAATGTCCATAAATGCCTATTGTCTTCTTATTACCATATTGGTATCGATCGGCATCAATATGGTAAGTTCCAATTATTAATGGCGGGAAATTATCTTTTTTCATTAACTTCACATCAAATCCTAATTCTATGAGTTTACTTTTTAAGAATCCCACCGCTTTTAATGTCTCACTTTGGCGTTTTGAATCGGCAGAGACAGACTGGATAGCGATGAAATCAGACAGTAGTTTTAGGACCTCAACTTTATTCATAAAACCAATTGTAACATGTATAAGGCTCTTAATGATAAAATATAGTGATGAAAATAATTCCTGCTCCTTTAAATTATTCAGTCGACGAGTTCATAGATCTATTTAATAAACTCAGTCCATACTTTGATACTTTTCAAATTGATATCCAGGACGGTAAATTTATAACTAACAAAACAATTGATTTAAAAGGCTATCTGGAGGCTTTTAAAAAAGCTGATCAGGAAAAAATCTCAGCTTCAACTTTTGACTTTCATTTTCAAACTCTGAATTACCTTGAAGATATCAACCTGCTTTCATCTTTAAAAGATAATTTAAATATTGGAACTTTACTTATCCATTTTTCTCTATCTCCCAACTACCAACTACTCACTATTAACTATCCTCAATTTTCTTTCGGAATTGTCCTCAATCCCGAAGATTCCGTCGAAAATCTTACTAAAACCTACAACCTGCAAACTATAAACTGTGTTCAGATAATGTCTGTTCATCCAGGCCCCCAGGGATCGCCCTTTATCCCTGATACGCTCAATAAAATTGAGCAACTCCGAACAAAAAACTATAGGAATAAAATCTTCCTGGATGGAGCAATAAATAAGGATACACTCCCGATTATTATGTCCAAGAAAAATAAACCCGATTGCCTATGTATCGGAAGTTACCTGACCAAAGCGGATAATCTGAAAGAAAGAGTGGAATACCTTAAGGAAACAGTAGAGTAAATCTTTCGGGCTGGGTAAATAATCTGCCGATATCCTGTATGTCCAGCTTCCCATCAGGATTAAAGTCCAGAGGCAACATCCGTTCAAATTTAAGTTCATTGGTCCCCTTTTGAAAAGTCAGCAATACCTGCCGTGGCAAATAATAAGGTTTAAGTAAAACTATTCTGTATTTTCTGCCTAACGCTACATTCTGCACCTCAGTAATAACTCCCTTTCCGTCTGTTACTTTTATTCCTTTTTTCTTTAAAACTATCTCTTCCCTGTCATTAAATATCTGTAGTTCAAAATCTTCTCCGGCACTGTTAAATTTAGGAAATAAACTTGCATTAAAATTCAGGTTCGGCAACGGAAAAGTCTCAAAATTCCAGGTTCCCCCGTCGACCACACTCCCGCCATATTTACTCAAAATAATCTTCACTCTTCCTTTACCCAGTAAATCGCTTGTCTTTATATAAAAATCAACTTCAGCTTCTTCAAAGGGTATTACTCTTTTTAAATCAGAAGAAAAATATTCCAGATATTTCGTATCTTCGCCAACTATAGATAACTGATAACCGAAGTCTTTATCCCAGACAGCCTGCCCCAAATTTTTCAGCTTAACATTAAAACGGTAGCTTGACTGGGTTACTAATTCTCCTGGAAAATCAAACGAAATTTCTCCTTTTTCAATCTGTTCGGGTATTCCCCTGACTTTTGGTAAAAATTGCACCGAATAATATTGAGGATAAAAATCCGCACTTTGATATTTTTTCCAGGAAAAGTTTAGAAAAGGTTCGCCCTGATAGTCAAAAACAAAGGGAGTCACCGCAACTACCCGGCTGTCAGGCAACCAAACAGTCGAAAATGCTGTTTTAAAATTATCAGCGATAATATTTTCATCTCCCCTCTGCCAACCGGTCTCAGTTATAAAAACCGGCAGATCTTTTACACCCAGTTGCCTTAATAAATTCAGTTCCCATTCATAACCTCTGATTGAACGGCGGCCCGTATCATAAGCAGATCCGGAAAAACCAGGGTTAGGATAGGAATGGGAGGCAAGACCGTCTACAAAATTAAGAATTGAGAATTCAGAATTAAGAATTTTTCTCAAAAAAACTTCTTCGTCCTCATAATTTGGATTACTGGATGGGGCAGAAGAGTCTAGACCGGCTAACATAATAAAAAAATCCGGATTTTTTTCTTTTAACTTTTTACTGAATTCAAGAGCAACTTGTGCATAATCATCAGCGTCAACACTACCGCCCCACTCATTTCCATGATTTGGTTCGTTAAAAAGGATTACGTAACGATTTTTGATTACCCAATGAAGAGAATCGAGAAAATCTACCCAGGTATCGGCATCATCTACCATAGGCCTTCTCCATTGAGCTCCCTGCGGAATTGTTGCTAAGCGAATAATAGGAATAAGATGAAATTCTCTCATCCTATCAAAAACTTCCTGCCATTTATTTTTATCCCTGTCGTTTTCCTGCATCACTAAGGTGATATATCCCCAATCTCCGCCGTTGGAATTAATTAACTCTTTTGTTTTCGGCAAATCATCCATATTCGGCAACGCAAAGTGGATTCCGAATTTATTGTTAGGCAGATCAGGATTATAAGCCTGTACCGGATTTAAAAATAAAAAGTGAAAAATAAAATACAGAAAAATTGTCATTCCGCACTTGATGCGGAATCTATTTAATGAATTCATTTTATTTTACAAGAATCTCTACTTTAGCCATTTGTAGAAGTTTTATTCCCTCTTCATCATGATGAAGTTTTTCATAGACAAATCTTTTTATACCTGCATTAATTATCATTTTGGCACAGCTCGAACAAGGAGAGATAGTAGAATACATAGTCCCTCCCTTAGTTGACGATCCCTGGTAGGCCGCTTGAATTATCGCGTTTTGCTCAGCATGTATGCAAATACAGCTTTCCTGGTATTCGTGAGTTTTTATTTCACCTTTTTCCCGCTTTGCGCACCTTTCACACCCTCCATCAAAACAATTTTTAATTCCATGCGGTGTACCGTTGTAACCTGTAGAGATTATTCGGTAATTCTTGATTATTAAAGCACCGTAAGCAGTCCTTAGACAATTAGATCTTTTTTTAACAATCTGGGCCAATTCTATGAAATATTCATCCCAGGAAGGCCGTGTTTTTCTCGCAGTCATAACAGAATTATATCATCATTAAATACCGGGGAGATCACATATTGCAGTCATCGCGTCCCAGTTATTTAAGCTTGTTGAAGTATTCCATGAGGCTTTAGTGGTTTTGGTGCTAACATTGTAAGCATAAACTGTTGCGCCTCCACCTGGAGATTCTCCTACTAACCATCCGTCAGGTGAGAAATCCAAAGCGTCTATTCCACTGCTTGGCAGGTTGCTTGCATAGAGAGATATGGATCCACCGCTGGTATATCTATACAACTCTTTTGAACCATCTTTTACCAGGTATAATGCTGATCCGCCATTGTCCCAAGCTATCCCTTGTATATTCAGTGAGGAACTCTTTACCAGGGTTTGTGCACCGCTACTCAGATTAACAGTGACTAATCCTGTTCCGGATTTCCATGCCCAAAGAGTGCCTGATCTGAAAGACACGGCTGTCAAAACCCGATTTGTATTTACACAGCCATTTAACGCTCCGCTACCAGTATCCAGTCTGCAGAGTCTGGCGGTGGACGTACCCTCACCATTTGCGACTACGTAAACCGTACCTTCGTTATTATCCATGGCTTCCACATTACAATTTGTACAAAAGGTGTTTAGAGCTGTGATATTAAAAGGACTTAATGAATATTTTAAGAATCTTGTTCCTGTCCCACTTGTTTCGTCGACAGTATAGCTCACGCAGCCTGCAACTGGAGGCGGAGGAGTTGGTGTTTTGGACTTAAGAGGAGTTGGGGTTTTGGACTTAAGAGGCGTTGGGGTTTTAGACTTTACTGGAGTTGGTGTTTTGGACTTAAGAGGCGTTGGGGTTTTAGACTTTACTGGAGTTGGAGTTTTTGTTGGTACTACTCCGACAGTAACCTTTACTGTTGCAAATGCTGAACAACCTGCTCCTTCTTGAACAAAGAGAGTTGCCGCATAATTGCCGGCAGTTGGATAATTACATAGATTGACTGCAGTATAAGGATTGGTAGCAGTAGCTATGTCAAGATCCCAAGTATTATCTCCCTGATCACAGTTAAATTGATATCTCAATGTGCCAGTACCTCCAGATACAGACGCTTTCAAATCAACACCATTTAACGGCGCAGATCCGGAATTTGGAAT
The DNA here is from genome assembly GCA_001789635.1 of Candidatus Roizmanbacteria bacterium RIFCSPLOWO2_01_FULL_35_13. Lineage (GTDB taxonomy): Bacteria > Patescibacteriota > Microgenomatia > UBA1406 > GWC2-37-13 > 2-01-FULL-40-13. The sequence goes on from MGAF01000022.1 coordinate 25,340, forward strand.
GGCTGCTAATGCAACAGACATATTGCATGCTTTGGGAGTTGGAGATGATCCTCCTCCGCCACCTGGAACACAATCCCAAACTCCACCTGCACCATCAGTACACGTATATCCTGCTGCACAAGTTGTCCAATGGGCACCATCACAGGTATCTCTACTGCAATTACCATCAGAGTCACAATCTTCAATACCAATCCCTGTAGTAACAAAACAGGTTCCAATATTGTATCTACAGTTACCAGTAAGATTAGTACCGGTTCTTTTATCTTTTTTTACTGATTTTCCTGAACAATTTTGTACATTATTTGAACAAACGGGAGTTGGAGTCGGATAAATACAACAGGAATTCAGACATCTACCGCCACCACAGTGGACATCTTGCGAACATTCTGAGGGGGAACAGGCTGCTCGACTTTGTAAAGTCTGTGGTGATTGTTGTTGGTAAAAAAGAGCTCCGGCGGTTAATCCAACAAGAAGTAGTAATCCACCAAGAACAGGAAGAGCGAATTTCAACCCAACATAATTATTAGAATTATGATGAGAGTCTAGAGTTTGATTAGAATCATTTGTTATATCTTCGGGGACTTCAGTATCACGCATGATTCTTTAATTAAATAATTAAAAAATCAGTTTGTCAAGATACAAATTTTTGAAAAAGCAAAAAAAAACTAATCCCACTTTTTTTATTTTATAGCTGATTAATACATTTTAGCCTTTTCTTTTACTAATAAAGTTTCGACCTCATTAATTACTTTCAACAATCCAGGTCCAGTTGATTCTGTGACTTTATCTCTAAAATGCTTATGGTGCGGATGTGTTTTTATTTTTGGGAAATGAGGAACATTATCATAACGTAATATCAGCTGTTTATCTTTATCCATAATATGGTAACGATACTTTACTTTTTTCACTTCAAGTCCTTCTTGTTGGATGATCTCGTTAAACTCCAAAATCCATCTGTTACGAAAAATCACATAACCGGCAATAGTTACTATTTTTGCACTCTGATAAGTAAAATCTATATGAAAAGCAATGGGGATTAATTTTTCTTCTAGTCCTCGGGTAAGTTGTTGAGAATAAATATTAAGGAGTTCCGATGGTTTTTTCAATTTCTTTTTTCGTATCATACCAATCTTTCGTTCCGAGCGCTAATCCATACCACTCAAACCAGTGCCTTTCATCTCCTAGCTTTCCTGCTTCAAATTTTTTGATGAATTCTTCCCATTTCATAGAATATTTTTTCTCATATGGAGCCATTTCATCTCTCAACATAGCAATAGCAAACTCTATAAAAGAAAGGTCTTTCTTTAAAAAATTCGCTAGTTTTATGCTTATTTTTGTTTTCATACCTATATGATAATCTATCAACTCAGTTGTATCAATCATAAATTAATAGCTTGTTGAAAAGCTCTAAAGTCAGGGCGGCGAGACTTGAACTCGCGACATCACGACCCCCAGCCGTGCATTCTAGCCATCTGAATTACGCCCTGTATTCAAATTCCAACTAACTAAAATCAATAAGCTCTATTTTAACAAATGGTATATAATATTTTCTGATCTATGAAACAAAAAATTGTCTGCGTCTTTGCCCACCCGGATGATGAAGCTTTTGGACCTGGCGGAACTATTGTCAATATCCGAAAAAAGGAACACTTTCTCATTTTGGAAAAAAATAGCTGGCGTATAATATAGAGGATGAGATTCAAAATAATTGTTGTTATTTTTCTTCTGTTTTGTGCGGTCAACTTAACCGCATCGTATCTTTCTGACTATTTTATTCCCTATCTTGGATTTTTTCCTTACAAAGAGATAGCACTGCAATATAATCTGCCAAGATTATTTACTTTTTTGGCTAATTTTGACGGAGCCCATTATCTTTTAATTGCTAAAAACGGCTACACAACATATCAACAGGCATTTTTCCCGCTCTATCCTCTGCTCATCCGCTGGTTATCCCCTATATTTTCAAACAATCTTTTATTAACAGGACTTATTATTTCTAATCTTTCTTTTTTGCTTGGCCTTTTTATTTTTTCAAAATACTTGGAAGTCATTCTGGTAAATGAACAAGCGAAGCGAGTGAATGCATCTAGACTTGATTCTGGGCAAGTCTATCGACAAGCTCAAGACACTGAGCAGAGTCGAAGTGCCGGAATGACTATATTGTGGATTATTTTGTTTTTACTCGCGTTTCCTACTTCTTTTTTTTTTGGAGCAGTCTATACCGAGGGTTTATTTTTTCTTTTATTCATAAGCGTATTATATTTTTTAAAAAAAGATAAATATTTATTTGCTTCAATATTTGCAATTTTAGCTGCCATAGCAAAATTTGTTGGAGTATTTTTGATACTACCAATATTTTTTTCTATTCTGGATTCCCGCCTCCGCGGGAATGACAAAGAAAGAAAGTTTACAAATTACCGATTAATTTTAACTCTAACTTCTCCAATTTTAGGCTTATTAATATATTCCACTTATCTATGGAAAACCACCGGTGATCCATTATTTTTCCTGCATTCCCAATGGGCATTTGGAGCACACAGAAGTTCAAATTTAATATTCCTGCCTCAGGTTTATTATCGTTACCTGAATATTTTTTTTACAGCTAATTTCAACTTTCAATATTTTATTTCCGTTTTAGAGTTTACTGCTTTTAACTCGGTTTTAATTATTTTAATTTTAGATTTGATTGAAAATTTAAAATTGAAAATTAAAAATTATAATCTCGTCGGTTTAAATATTTTCTCGTTTATAAATCTACTACTCCCCACTTTTACTGGCACCTTCTCCTCTGTTCCCCGCTATGCTCTTTTTTCCTTATCTTTTTTTATATTTCTTGCCCAAATAAAAAACCTGCCAATCAAGCTTATCATTTTAATAATTTTTGCAGTTTTACACATTTTAATCCTGGGATTTTTCAGCCAGGGGTATTTTGTCAGTTAGAAGTGTAATACTGATTACGGATATTATTCTGATGCCGCGGATATTCGGATTTTACGGATATATCCGCATATCAATAGATCCGCATTTCATCCGTAGATCCGTATCGTATTATTCTTTATGAATAAATTACCATATTTTTCCAGGGGCGAATCTCGCCAGATACATTTTGAAGAACGCAAAAGATTTTCGGCGCAGACATTTCTTTACTTATATATTTGCCTATTGGTAATTTTATTTTTTGGCCTGATTCTCAGATTATTCCAGTTAACCATAGTTAAGGGCAGCTATTACCGACAGCTTTCCGAACAGAACCGCATCCGGGAAATTTTAATTGAACCAAAAAGGGGGAAAATAATAGATCGCAAAGGCTTAACTATCGCAGAAAACAAAGAAGCGGATATTGATGAAAAAACTGAGAGACTTACATCTTCCAGAATCTATAATGAGGCTGAAGCAATAGCTCACATATTAGGCTACCGGCAAAAAGCCGACAAAAATGATTTTAAAGACGGCGCATGCGTTAATAAACTGAAAACCGGGGATAAAATAGGCAAAAAAGGGGTTGAAAAACTATTCGATTGCCAACTGCGCGGAAAATACGGAAAAAAACTGATTGAAGTCGACGCCAAAGGATCAAACCTCCGCACCCTTTCTCTTTTCCCTCCGGTAGATGGGGAAACAATTCAGCTGGCACTTGACCTTGAATTACAAAATATAGCATACGGGTTAATTAAAGATAAAAAAGCTACAATAATAGCGACTAAACCGCAAACCGGCGAAGTTCTAATACTTGCTTCTTCCCCGTCATTTAATCCCCAGGATTTTGAAGATGAAAATGCAAATACGACTGCGCTTTATTTAAAAAGCAAAGAAAAACCTATGTTTAACAGAGCTACCGAAGGAACTTATGCTCCGGGATCCGTATTTAAACTGATTCTGGCAGCCGGAGCTTTAGAAGAGAAAAAAATTGATGAAAAATTTACGGTAGAAGACACGGGTATATTAAAAGCCGGCCCGCTTGAATTCGGCAACTGGTATTTTTTGCAGTACGGCAAAACCGACGGTACTGTTGATATAGTTAAAGCTCTAAGACGCTCGAATGATATATTTTTTTATAAAATCGGGGACCTCCTGACTCCAACAAAAATAAAAAAATGGGCGGAAATTTTTGGCTACGGAGCAAAAACAAATATCGGTTTTGAAGAAGCCGAAGGTCTGGTTCCCTCTGCATTTTGGAAAAAGGAAGTGATAAAAGATAGATGGTATTTGGGAGATACGTATAATTTATCCATCGGCCAAGGATATCTGCTTGTTACTCCTCTACAGGTAAATCAGGTTACCTCTGTTTTTGCTAATGACGGAAATCTGTGTAAACCACAGTTGTTAAAATATCAAATATCAGATATCAAATATCAGAACTGCAAAAAACTGCCAATCTCACAAAAAACTCTCGATCTTGTTCGCCAAGGCATGAAAGAAGCCTGTACTTCGGGCGGAACCGGCTGGCCATTCTTTCAGTTTTCAGTAACCAGTAGTCAGTCATCAGTTAATACAAAAAGCAGCGATTCAAAACTGACCACTGAAAACCGACCACTGACAACTGATATACGGGTTGGATGTAAAACAGGAACTGCAGAATCACACGGAAAAGACACACTTCCACATGCCTGGTTCACTGTTTTTGCCCCATTCGACAAACCAGAAATAGCTTTAACAGTTTTACTAGAAGAAGCCGGACAGGGATCAGATGTAGCCGCTCCAATTGCCAAAGAGATACTGAAGATTTATTTTGAGAGAAAAGAATAAAAAACCTTATTATTTACCAATTTTATTTCACAATTACTACCAATTGATTACTATTTCTGAAATAAGACTTAAGTTTTTAAAATTATCTATTGACAAATTGTTTCTTAAATAGTAGAATTAATCTACTAAATTGGAACCAATAATACTATGATCATTCGTGACCTTACAAAATTATCTAATCTGTTTTTTTTCAGCAAAAACTCTCTAAGAGCTCTAGAAAAAAATGAAGAAAAACTAAATTTTAATATTAAGTACTGGATCAAAACCGGAAAGATAATCTCTCTTAAGAATGGCCTCTATATAACAAAAAGCCGCTGGGACAAAGAAATAAATAAAGATCTCTATCTTGAATATCTTGCCAATAAAATCTACGAACCTTCCTATCTTTCACTGGAATACATTATGAATAAATATTCTCTGTTAACGGAAGCCGTTTATGGAATAACCAGCATAACTACCAAAAAAACAAAATCTTTTGTCAATGGACTGGCATCGTTTAACTATTCATCCATGACTCCAGATCTCTTCACCGGATATGAAACAACAAAGGCTTTTGATACCTTTATTTTTACTGCGAGCAAAGCCAAAGCTGTATTTGACTATCTCTATCTCCGTTTTATTAAAAACACTCCAATCAACAAAAAAATCATCGAAGAATTGAGGATAAACTGGGAAAATATCACTAAATCCGAATTCAAAAATATTGAAGGCTATGCAAACAAAGCAAAAAGTCTCAAAGTAAAACAGGTTATCAGTTTAATAAAAAAAATGTACTATGCTGCTTGAAAATACCTTAATACAAATTGTTGCCGAAAAAAAACAACAGGGAGTGAATAAAATTGTCACTCTCAATTATCTAAAAGAATATATTCAGCTTGTAGTCTTAAGCCTGCTTTATAACTCAAAAAATTTTAAAACGCTGATTTTTAAAGGCGGTTCCTGCCTAAGAGTATGTTATGATCTTCCCAGACTCTCGGAAGATCTAGACTTTGATTATGATATGGTCGAAATAAAAAAATCTCTTCTTCCAGCGCTTGATGAATATTTGAGCAGGACAATTAAACAAACTTATTTTTCTCAACTTGAGACAAAGATTCAGTCCACCATTAGACTTTATCTCAAATTTCCGCTCTTATATGATCTGGGAATAACTCAAAAGCCGGAAAGCAATAAGCTTTACGTCAAATTAGAAACTACTGACAATCTTCTGCCCTATGCCAAATTCGAGATTACTCCAGTCTCCAGATTTGGCTTTAATTTTGTCGCCAATCATTACGATTTGCCAACTCTGATGGTTGGAAAAATCAACGCTCTTCTCTATCGGCTTTGGTATAAAGGCAAAAATAAAGAAGTCGATATCAAAGGAAGGGATTTTTACGATATATATTGGTTTCTACAAAAAAGGGTCGAGCCAAACTGGAAAACTCTAAAAAAGACCACAGGAATAAAAAGTGAAAGAGAATTAAAGTTGTTGTTATTGGAAAGAGCTAAAAAAAACATCACTCCGCAAAAACTTAGATATGATTTACAAAACTTCTTTCTTGATCGGCAGTTCGTCACAGATTTTTCCAAAAATTACCTGGAGATTATTAAAAAATATCTTTGACGCGAAGATTGCTTATTCATTGTTAAAAATATCGCATGAAAATACCAGTTGCCTGCAAGACAGGAACTGCAGAATCACACGGAGAAGAGACTCTTCCCCATGCCTGGTTCACGGTATTTGCTCCTTATGACAAACCAGAAATAGTTTTAACAGTACTTGTCGAAGACGCTGGTCAGGGATCAGATGTTGTGGCTCCGATTGCCAAAGAAATATTGAAAATGTATTTTGAAAGGAATCAATGAAAAAAACTCTATTTTTCCTGATAATCATTATTCAGCTTAGTTATATTTCATATCTGGGAATAAAAATAGTCGATAACAAAAAAAATACCCTGGGGACAGTAAACCTAAATCCTATCAAAAAGGATTATATTATATCCTCACCCGGCAGTGAGTTAAAATATTTTTATGAGCCGAAATCCAACTCGGTAACAACCGATGCCGAATGGGTAAATTTATACAAAGACGGGGAATACAAAACTAATACCGACGGACTGAGGGAGAGATTTGACTACCCGGTCAGCAGTAACGATAAAACTTTTAGAATAATAACTTTAGGAGACTCTTTTACCTGGAGTTTATTTGTCGAAGTTGAAAATATTTGGCCTGAAGTGCTTGAAAAAAGTTTAAATAGTCTGAACTGCTCAAAAATAAATAAGTTTGAAGTAATAAATCTCGCAATGGCAGGTTATGATTTACAATATTCATTAGAAAGATATAAATTACGAGGCCAAAAATATCATCCTGATCTGATTATTTGGCTCATAAAAGATGATGATTTTACTGAACTTAATGAAATTATGTATATAAAAATGAATGGGATTGAAAAAAACATGAAAAAAAGTGGTGAATATCAGGCATTAGTTGAAGACGGCGTCCCATTTCCTGCCTATGGAAAAACAAAGGAAGTTATGACAGATATTTATAATAAAAATGAGGAAGTAATTATTAAACGCCAGGTAAGTTATTTAAACGAATTGTTTGACTACTTTAATAAAAGATTATTAATTACTGCGCTATTCGACCCTCAAGACAAGTACAAAAAGGCTCTTAAAGAGTTTAAAAATTCCAGACCAAATATCTATTACTTTGACAAAATTCGAAATTTCTATTTAGTCAACGGGTCTTTTACACCTAAAGATTGGCATCCGAACAAGCTTGGACACAAAATTATTGCTGAAGACTTGTCTAATTATTTAACAAAGACTAAACTTATCCCTTGTAAATAAGAAAACTTTCTATCACTAAATAGTCCAACTCTGTTTTAAGAAAATCTTTTATAGCTTGGTCCGGATTTTCAACAATCGGCTCGCCTTTAAGATTAAAACTGGTATTAAGAACACAAGGAATTCCGGATAGGTCGTGGAATTTTTTAATCAGTTTATAGTATCTCCGGTTTTCCTTGCTTACAGTTTGAATCCTGCAGGTGTTATCGGCATGTACAATAGCAGCCAGGTCTTTTATTTTTTCTTCCTTTACTTGAAAACAAAACACCATAAAGGGAGATGGGTGATTTTTTTCCGGCACTTCAAAATATTCATGCACTTTTTCCTGCAAAATAGATCCGGCAAAAGGTCTAAACTGTTCCCTTATTTTAATAATATTTACCTTAGTTTTCATTTCTCTGGGAGTTGGTTTACATAAAATTGAACGCGATCCCAAAGCTCTCGGGCCAAACTCCATTTTTCCCTGGAACCAACCGATAATATTATTTTTATTGAGAAGATTGGCGGCAGCTTCAATTAACTCATCTTCATTCTTGAATAATTTATATTTCAAATTATATTTAGTTAAATACTTTTTGATTTCGTCATTACTATACTCTGACCCCAAATATAAATTTTTTATGGGTTGTCTTTTTTTTACTTCTAAAAGAGAGTGGTATGAAAATAAAGCCGAACCGATTGCTCCTCCGCTATCTCCTGCCGCTCCGAAGATATAAATATTCTTAAAGGGTGTATTTTTGTAAATTTTTCCGTTTGCCAGAACATTTAGGACTACACCACCGCTTAAACACAAATTTTTAGTTTTAGTTAATCCATAAAGATGGTTCAATATCTTGAAATAAATTTCTTCAGTCACTGCTTGAATACTGGCAGCCAAATCTTTATCTCTTTTGATTATTGGTTGATTCGAATTTCTGGAATGCCCGAAGATATCTTCAAATTTATTATTCCACATTTGAAATCCTTCCCGATATGAAAAATAATGCATATTCATAGAAAAACTACCGTCTTCCTTGACGTCAATAATTTTAAGAATTTTACCCGTTTGATTTGGCTTGCCATAAGCTGCCAAACCCATCAGTTTATATTCATCCTCGTTTACCTTAAACCCCAGGAAAGCCGTAAAGGTCGAATACAAAAGTCCTAGAGAATGAGGAAAATTTATTGATTTTAATAAATTAATTTTATTTCCTTTCCCAAACCATAAACCTGTTGTCTGATATTCTCCGACTCCATCAATCGTCAGAATTGCAGCTTCTTTGAAAGAAGACGGATAAAAAGTAGCGCTCGCATGTGACAGATGATGGGGAATATATAATATTTTTCCTTTAAATCCGGTCGTCTTTCTTATGATTTGTTCTACTTTGATTTTTTGATTAATCCATTCCGGAATTCCTTTTAAAAAGGGCATAAGGGAAAAAGGATAAGTATCAACAAACGTTTCCAATATCCTTTCAAACTTTAATAAAGGCTTTTCATAATACGAAATATAGTCTACATCTTCTATTGTTATGTTTGCCTCCCCCAGACAAAACTCGACTGCCTTAGCCGGGAATTGGTTATCGTGTTTTATTCTGCTAAATCGTTCTTCTTCAGCAGCACATAATACTTTTCCGTCCTTAATAAGTGCGGCAGCGCTATCATGATAAAAGGCTGAAATTCCTAAAATATTCATAGTTATTATTAATAAGGAGATTCAAAATCCTTTAATATGAATTTTTCCGGCTCGGCCTCGATCCAACGGGTAGATACGGCTGTTTTATTTTTACTTAACGAAAACAATTTCTTTACTAAAGATGCTAATCCAATTATAAATGCGTAAAAAAAACCAACACTGCTGCAATAAAAAAGTTATTCATGCTCTGAATAACTTTCTTCATATTAACGGGTAAAGAAAAATTGGGACAGGAGAAGCAGATGCCGTAATAATCAACAAAGCAATAATAACCAAAAATAAAATAATAGGAATAAGCCAAATCTTCTTGGTTTTTGAGGCTAATTTAATAAGTTGTTTTATACTTTCAAGCATATAGATAATCTCTTAAATAATTATTATTCAATATTAATGATACATCTTACGTCTTCATTTTTTAACAAGTTATTATACTTCTTTGTTATCTAAATTTTCAAAATAAGTATTTGTGTAAAATATGGATGATGAAAGTTATTGCCATCCACAAAAATTTAGCTCTGGGGGGAGCTGAAAAAATACTCATTGATTACGCAAAACAATTTCAAAAAGAAAACAAAGTTTTTGACATCTTATTAATTGAGAATAATATTGAATTTGATAAGTTAGAAAAACTGCATATTTCTTTTCTTATAGACTCTAAAAATGTAAAAAAATCAAAAATCTTATTGCTAATTTTTTGGCCTTATTATTTATATAAGTTAATAACTGCTGTAAAAAAGTACGACGTGGTTTTTAGTTTTGAAAGATATCCCGCCTATATTAACTTTTTAATCAGCCGGCTGCTTGGAAAAAAATCCGTCGTCTATGTTCCTGTACCTATAATTCCGTGCATCGAAGAAAGTTTCAATGGTGAGTTATTAAGAAAATTTCATATATTTCTACACCGGTTTATTTTAAATAATACGGATTTAATAATTGCAATAAGTCGTGGCGTTAAAAAAGAAATGATTGACCGGTTTGGTGTAAAAGAAAATCAGATCAGGGTGATAGAGCCTTTTATTGATTCTGAGTCTATTAGGTTGATGTCTGGCGAACCGTTAAGCAAAAATGAATCGAAAAGGCTGGATAAAAAAACAGTTTTGATCTCAATCTCCAGATTAAATTCGCAGAAGAACCTGAGTTTACTGATTAAGGCATTTTATGAGTTGGACAAAATTATTAAGAATTGTATTTTGCTTATTGCTGGCGAAGGCAAAGAAAGAAAAAAATTGGAAGAATTAATAAGAAGATTGTATCTTGATAACAAAGTTCTTTTGCTTGGTGCTAAAAACAATCCCATTAAATATTTGGGACGCTCGGACTTATTTGTATTAACTTCTTCTTTTGAGGGTTTGGGATTAGTTTTATTGGAAGCTCTGGTTTGCCGGATTCCGATTGTAGCCGTAGATTCATTATATGGAATTCGCGAGATAATAGCTCCTGAATTAACAATTTATAAACCAATTAATAAAACATATATCAATAAATATGCTGTTCTTATAGCTCAATCATTAAAAATTAAAAAGGATTTGCTATTGGCAATTAAATATTTATTGGAAAATAAAAAAATCAGAAAAAAGCTGACCTCTCACAATCAGGAAATAATTGACAAATTTCAAGTAAGAAAAAAATATGAATTATTTTTATCCGCATTGTCAGAAATTTTATGATTAATCATGACTATAGAATAGGTATAATTACTTCAAAAGGCGGACATCTTTTTGAAGTTCTTCAACTAAAATCTTTTTTTGGTAATTACGACCGGTTTTGGGTCAGTTTTAAAGGTAAGGACACATTGTATTATTTAAAAAAGGAGCGGGTATATAGTGCTTTTTTTCCGGAATCAAGAAATTTATTAAATGCTCTGAAGAATTTTTTTCTCGCTTTTAAAATCTTGGGGCAAGAACGTCCGAAGTATTTGATAAGTTGTGGAGCAGGAATTGCCGTTCCTTTTTTAATTGTAGGTAAAATTTTTGTTAAAGCAAAAATTATTTATATAGAACCATATTATTTTATTGCTTATCCCAGCCTTACAGGTAGAATCCTGTATAATTTTGTAGATTTGTTTTTAGTTCAGCACAAACATCAATTAAAATGGTTTCCAAAAGCAAAATACTGGGGAAGTCTTCTTTAATTTTCGTCACTGTCGGATCTACCGACTTTCGGTTTGACAGACTTTTTTCAGTGGTTGATAAGGGTTTAATTAAGCAAAATCATAATATTACTCTTGTTGTTCAATCAGGAAATTCTCAATATAATTGGCTATACAAAAAAATCATAATTTATAAGTACCTGAACCCTTTAAAAATAAACTCCTTTATCAAAAAGGCCGATAAGGTCATATCACATTCTGGTTTTGCGTCAATCTACCTTGGGATAAAATATGCAAAAAATAACCCTCTTTTTGTTCCAAGACTTGCAAAATTTGCTGAACACGTAGATAATCATCAGTTATTTTTTACTGAGTTTTTGCGCAACAAGGTTCCGGATAGGCTAAAAAAGTATTTTTTGCTTGAGGAAAATATTGATTATAATATTCAAAATTTTATAAAAGAAAGGTCTAAAAAAAATACTTTGAATAAATATCTTTTTAATGAATCCGGCAAAAAAAATGTCGCTGTTGGCCTTGAGAAATTCATTAAGAGTGCAAAAGTATGAAAATCTTAATACTCTCTGACATTGAAACTGCGGGTGAGTGGATACTTACTCAAACAATAGTCGAACAATTAAAAAAAAGAGATAAATTAGAATTCTTTCTCTTAGCCTATGGCAAAAATAAAATTCACCTGCAGGAGAATTTATTTGAAAAAATTATTCTTATCAATCGTACACCTCTAATTGCACCATTTCGCTATTATCGCCAAATATTATTGGAATTTATTCTTGGGGTAAGAAGCCTGAATCAGATTAAAAAAATTACTGGACAAACCGATTACGTAGTTACCACAAACGAATATTCTTTATTTATTTCTTCTCTATTGGTTTTCCCCTTTTCTAAAAATATATTTTGTGTTCAAGGCTTAAGACATACTGATAACCAGAACTTAGAAAACTTTAATTTATACCTGCTTATTAGAAAATTCTTAGAGCGCTTCGCCTGGTTTATCAGCCAAAAAATTGTTGTCCCCTCGGATAAAGCAAAAAATATAGTAGAAAAAGAGCTTGGAATTTTTTCCCGGATTAAGAAGGTTAAAATAATCCCGAATATAATTTCGGAATATTTTTTTGTTAAACACACCCCCGTAGATCTTTTTATTTTCCGCGAAAAAATTAATCTTCCAAAAGACAGCAAAATTATTCTATATAGCGGAAGAATAGATTCAATAAAAGGAATCAAAAATCTTCTCAGCTCATTTATCCAGCTAAGAAGAAAAATAAAAAAAGCTAATCTTATTATCGCTTATACTGATGTTAAAGCCGACAAACAACTATTTAATAGTTTAATTAAAATTGTTAAGGATAATAGAATAAACCAATTTGTTTATTTTATAAAAGATCTCCCAAGAAAAGAACTTCCCCTTCTATATCAAAATGCTGATTGTGCTGTATTTCCTTCTTATATTGAAATGGATTCACTTGCCCTTCGTGAAGGCCTATCTTCTGGCACTCCGGTATTCTCAACCGATACGGGTAATGCTAAAAAATTGCTCGAAAAGGTTGACAACTTTTTTATCCTGAAAAACAATTCTCCTAAAAAAATTCTAGATTCATTAATTAAATTTTTTACTAAAAGTAAAGTATGGCATAAAAATATAAAAAAGAAAATTAGAGATCTTGTTGGGAATGAGCTTGCGAAAAATAACTCAATTAGAGAGTATGAAAAACTTCTTCACTAAAAAAATAGGTTTCTTCCTTTAAAGGAATTATTCCTGATGGAAATAAGGAATTAAACTGGGTTCTATAAAACCCTATCAATTCTTTTTTTTGTCCTATGTTTTCAGTCCATTCGAATGAACTTAACTTGTTTGATTTAATGAAGTTAATATCCTCCTCTTTCCTAAAAGAGTAGGGGAAGTCTGACCAGTAAATTACTTTTTTAAAATTTTTCCTGCAAATCTCCCTTATAATGATGTGATCTACATGCAATCCTGTCCCAATGGGTAAAAAAACAACAATATTATCGTCTTTAATTGCTTCTAATATTTTCTTTTCTACCAGGATTAAGGTGATTTTATCTGAGGAAGAGATTGTCCCGGAAAAGACATCCTGATCTTTAGGGTAAATGTGAATAAACTCAGGATTGATTCTCCCCAATAGATCGGCCAATACTTTATTAATTCTCTTCTTTCTCCAGACTGCATCAATAAAAGAGAGATATTTGAAACTAACACCTAATTTTTTAAAAAGCACCCTGTCCTCTCCTAATCTGTCAGCAAATAATAACTCCGAATTTTTATAACCGCAGGAAGTGATAAATCGCCGGACAAATTTTGTCTCAGGCCTGACTCCCGGCCGGGTAAAAACCGATACAACTTCCATATTTATTTTATCCCTTAAGCTTGAAATTAATCCGCCGCAGGATAAAATGGCGTCATCCAGATGAGGAGAAATAAATACACAACGTGTTCTGTTTTTTACAATTTTTTTGATTATATATTCAGTCCTTCTCATTGCTATAATTAGCCATGTAACCCGTTGTTAATTATATAAAAACATATAATGAAAACTGCAATCAGTTCTGTTGAACTGGTAAATAAAATTAAAAAGGAGCTCAAAAGGAAGAAAGTGTGGAAAAAAGGACAGATACAATATAAGACTGCACGACAAAAATCTGAGATTGATTTGTTAAAACAAAAAATTGAGTTCGCCTTATTAACTCTCAGGGATTATCAGGATCCAACATATATTCTTCCTAAAAGTCCCTTAACCAGATTTATCAAGAAGTCAATTCTGTTGGTTATGAGAGTATTTATTAAATATCAAATAGTCTTCAATAAAAATACGGTAACCCTGCTGGAGGATATGTATAAATACATAGAACTATTGGAAAAAAATAAATCAAATGATAAAAATAGCTTTAATTAACCCCAGGTATCACCCGAATATATTTGACGGAGGAGAGATGCATGTCAGAAAATTAGTAAGTCATTTTACAAAGTTTGCTGACGTTACCGTATTAACGACAAAAGCTATAGATAAAGAATCCTGGAAAGATGAAGTTGATGAAGTATCCAAAAAAGATTGTATAAACATTATCCGTTTTTCCTCGGAAACAGATAGAAATGCCAGGAAATTCAACGATCTTACCCATTCTTTATATGCAGATCAAAATCCGAAAATCAAAGACTTAACCGAATGGATAAAACAGGTAGGGCCTTACACTCCTTCTTTTTATGAATACTTACAACAAAATTTTAATAACTATGATTTATTTTTTTTTGTCGGCTACAATAACGCCTTCACCTATTTCGGCCTCCCTCTGGTTAAACAGAAAGCTGTTTTAATTCCTCTAACGCATAAAGAGGCAATGCTGAGATTCAATATCTTTGACAGAATTTTTTCCTCTCCCCGTATTATTATCCCGAGCAGTGAAGGGGAAAAAAAAATTATTCAAGAAAGATTTAATTCACTTCCGCCTTTATTTATTGTTGGAATCGATGTTAATAAGCCAACTAAAATCCTAAAGAATACTGATAATAAAATAAAAAAACCCTACTGTATATATATCGGTAGAATTTCCCGCTTTAAGGGAACCTGGGAATTAATCGAAAAATTTATGGAATTTAAGTCTCATAATAAGTCGAAATTAAACCTTGTCTTAATTGGTGAAAATAATGACTTCATTAAAATTCCTAAAAGAAAAGATATTATTCATATTCCAAAAGTAAGTGAAATACAAAAATTTTCTCTTCTGGCTGATTCGGAATTTATTATTAATTCGTCTTACTATGAATCGGTTTCACTTATTCTTCTTGAGGCCTGGCAGGTGAAAAAACCGGTTTTGGTTAACGGTAAGTGTGACGTGTTAAAATCCCAGGTAATCCAGTCTGATGGAGGCTTGTTTTATGAAAACTATAAAGAATTCGAAGCCATGATTCTCTGGTTAAATTCACACTCAAGAGAGAGAAGTTTGCTGGGAAAGAACGGCTTTAAATGGGCTAAAAAAAACTACTCGGAAATAATTATAAGAAAAAAGCTGGAGTCTTTAGTAAACGCGATGATTAACTGAATATGCATAAAGCAAAAAAGAGTATTTTATGGATTACAAATAACTGGCTGTTGGATTTCGGTGGAAGAAAAATTGTTTCGAAAAAAATATTGAATTTTCTTGCTTTAAAAAAATATCAAATTACTGTTCTGGATTTTGAGATCGGAGAAAACCTGATTCACAACAATAAAAAATATGTTGATCTTAACAGAAATATTTCTTTCAACCCTTTCTATCTACCGAATAATAAAAGAGTCATTATTGGAAATGTTAATTTCTCAAGAGAAAAAGACTTTGATTTTGTCATAATAAGCGGCATCGGGCCGGTCGACCTTTTAACAATCGCATCTATCCGTATATTTAATTTGTATACTAAAACAAAAATTATACTTTTCGAACATACCAACCCCCTTTTTAGCATTAATCTGTCTAAATTCAGAGCTATTCATAAAGTTTTAGCCCAAATATTTTATAAAAGGACTGACTTTATTATTACACCGGCACATTCGCTAAAAAATTTATTTGTAAAAAAATTCGGCGTTAGTCCCCAAAAGATTAAAGTAATACCTCACCCGATTATTGACACCAATATTAATAAGCTGATTAATGAAGAGGTTGAAGAAAAAGTGTTTAAGGAAAAAAAGTCAAAAATAATTATTACGTCAGCCAGACTTGATTTCAGACAAAAAGACTACCCGACTCTACTGCGGGCTTTTAAAATAGTACAGGGTAATGAGCCAAATACTTTTCTTGCGATTCTGGGTATTGGTCCGGATAAGGCCAAAATCAGGCAACTAGCAAAAAAACTGAATATAAGTAAAAAAATCCTCTTTTTAGGCTTTCAAAAAAATCCGTTTAAGTATATTGCGCGAAGTGATGCTTTTATACTGTCTTCTAAATTTGAGGGGTTTGGTATGGTTTTGATCGAAGCTATGGCCTGCCGAGTCCCTGTTATTACGACTGACGCGCCATTTGGTCCCGGAGAAATTGCGGACCTGGGGAAAAACGGATTATTAATTCCTGTTGGAGATGAACAAAAAATGGCTGACGCTATTTTAAATTTGTTAAACAATAAAAAACTGGTAAAAAAAATTGTTGCGAGCGGGCTGATCAAAATTAAACAATATTTAAGCCGTAATTCGCTGCGAAACTGGTATACTTTTTTAGGAAATGAAAAACTATGAGCAATACCAATACTTTGAAACATTATCTTCAACTACTCGAAGTTTTCACCCTGCGGGAGATTAAATCAAGATATAAAGCCTCTCTACTTGGACCTCTATGGATCATACTTTATCCTTTACTTACGGCATTTATTCTAAACTTTGTTTTTGGTACGTTTATCAACATAAAAACCGAGGGTGTCCCCTATTTTATCTTTGTTTTATCAGGATTGGTTGTTTGGAACTTTTTCCAACAAGGGGTTGAACTTGCAAAAAATGCGCTTATTTGGAATCGTGATCTGATTACAAAAACATCCTTTCCAATCAGCACTTTACCCGTCGCTCTCGTGATTTCAAAAATTCCCGACTTTATAGTTTATTTAATATTGTTGGTAATTTTTTACACTTTCAACGGGTACCAAGCTAATTTATTTTGGCTGATTATAATAATAGTAATTCTTCCTCTTTTTCTTTTAACGACTGGCGTTGCTCTATTAAGCTCTTTAAGTAATGCGGTGTTTAGAGATTTTGGCAAAATAATAGAGTTTGCCTTCATGATTTTATTTTATGCAACACCAATAATCTATCCAGAGAGCCTGATTCCTGACAGATATAAATTTATTCTATATCTTAATCCCCTGGCATTATTCATAACATTCATCCGGGAATTAATTTTTAATGCTGATTTAAGACCGGAACTTTTTTTATATTCCTTGCCGATAAGTATTCTTACCTTCCTTGCAGGTATTTATCTTTTTAAGAGATATCATAAAAAAATTTCTGATTTAATATGAAGAAACCAGCCATAACGATAGACAATCTCACTAAACAGTACTACCTTGAAAAACCTAGAACTCTAAAAAAATGGTTTAGAACTATGTTTGCCCCCTTTGAAAGATTTACAGTCCTTAAGAATCTTTCTCTAACCGTTGATAAAGGTGAATTTGTCTTAATTACCGGCCCAAACGGTAGTGGAAAAACGACTCTTTTGAAATTAATCGCAGGGATAACAGAACCAGACAGAGGTAAAATAATTACATATGGAAAGATTGTTCCTTTGATAGAACTTGGTGCTGGCTTTAACTATGAGCTGACTGGAAAGGAAAATATCATAACTAATGCAGCAATTCTAGGAATCAGTAAACAAACTTTAAAAAAAATTATTCCAAAAATCATAAACTACTCCGGCATTAAAAATTTTATTGAGGTTCCCTTAAAAAGATATTCGACAGGAATGTTGAGCAGACTTGCTTTTTCCATAGCTGTATATTCTGATCCGGATATAATACTTATAGATGAAATATTTGCAGTTGGAGATGAAGGTTTTAGAAAAAAATCTATAAAATATTTAAAGCAGTCTCAACAACAAGGAAGAACCATCATTCTTACCTCTCATTTTTCGGAGTTAATTGAGATAAAGCCTGATAGGGTTATCCATTTAACCTCACATCTTTAATTTAATAAGTGAAAATATCAATTTTCAGGTTTATAAGTAAAAACTTAGTCTTTATTACGCTCCTTATCATCATTAGTCTAGGTCTCTTTATGCGATCATATAGGCTATCTGTTAATCCAGTTGCATTATTCGTTGACGAAGCCTCAATTGGCTACAACGGCTATACCATATTAAGTTCCGGAAAAAGTGAAGCAGGCGATCTTATGCCTATTTTTTTCTACTCTCTGGAAGATTTTAGACTACCTATTTCAATTTATTCCACTGTGCCATTTATTGCTATGCTTGGTTTAAATGAAGTTGCCGTGAGACTACCCTCGGTGCTTTACGGAGTCTTGACCATATTTTTCCTATACTTTATCGGAAAAGAAATAAAATCAAAATTATTTGGACTTCTAGCTGCTTTTATTGGAACCACTATGCCCTGGCTATTCCACTACAGCAGAACCGGTTTTGAATATACTAGTTACGTAGCTTTTTTTTCTTTAACCTGGCTTCTTTTATTTAAATCTCTTCATAACAATAAGTTTATATATCCGGCATTTTTAGTTGCAGCCATTACCCTCTATACATATCATCCAGCAAAGCTAGTAATGCCATTATTTCTGTTGGGTTTTTTTATAATTTACAGACAAACTTATTACAGGGCAAAGAAAACAATATTAATTGGTTTGCTCATATTTATAGTTATCTCTTTGCCGATAATAATAAGCATATCTAATGGTAAAGGTATGAGTCGATTTAATACAATATCAGTATTTTCCAAAAATTTAACTCCGTACGAAAAAGTAAAAAAAACCGCCTATAACTATTTTATCCAACTCTCCCCAGTTTATTTTTTAAAGGGAGAACCATCCACTCATACACGTCATTTTATTAACGGTCTTCTTCCTATCTTAATCGTTACACTGCCTTTTTTATTAGTTGGAATAATTAATATAATTTTAACTATTAACAAACCGTTGTCACAGCTGCTTGCCTATTTAGTTTTTCTTTATCCTCTTGGAGGAGCTGTGATAATTGGAGGCCCGTTTACAAGCCGGTCTGTCATAGGAGCGTCTTTATTCGTGGTCATTATTAGTATTGGCCTGTCTACAACCGCACATCTGATTAACAGATTTATAGCTAAACCAGTTTTTATTGTTGTTACAACCTTATTGATATTATTCAATTTTGGTTTATTTTTGAACTACTACTTTGTTCTCTACCCTTTTAAATCAGCTGACTTTCAAGGCTGGCAGTATGGAACTAAGGATATAGTCAATTACTTTTCCTCCCATCAAAAAAGTTACGAGGACTTAATTATGACTCCAGAATTTTATTTTCCTGAAATTTTTTTTAAATTTTATGCTCCGAATAACTGTTCTAAATGCAAGGTAGGACTTCCTGATAAGTACTTCAATCAACGACGAAAGCAATTATACGCGCTAACTCCCTTTTACCTTAAAAATCGCACCGAATTTAATTACAAGCCAGTTAAAATAATCTATTATCCGGATGGCCAAGAGGCGTATATTCTAACCGAGTTAAAAAAATAAGATGAAAAAATTGAGAAACATAGCCGCTATATATTCAACTATTTTGTTATTATTTTCACTTTTGTACTTCTTATTACTACAACTTCCCTTTAAAATTTATCAAAATATTATTTTCTACAAAGGAGTAGCTCTTCTCGTTTTAACTTTTTTAATTTTTCTTGTCCTTATTATTGCTATTATTTATATTAAAAGACTGTTATTTGAACATTTAGAATCATTCATTGCAGCAATTCTGATTACTTTCTCACTTCACCTAACCTTGCTAGTTATCTTTCCCGTATCAATCGATAGGTCTTTAAGCATATCTCTTCTTTCTTATCTATCTGATAATTTTAACAATAAATCCTGCCAGGGAATGAGTAAAAAACAATTGGAAAAGAAGTTAATACAGAACTACGTTATTAAAAATAAAGCAGTAGATAAACGAATAAAAGAACAGGAAATAATCAATTTTATTGAGAAAAAAAACAATAGCTGTATAAACATAACAGAAAAAGGTAACAGGTATTTAAAATATTCCGTAATTATCCAAAAGTTATATAATTTGGAACTAAACCAAATAAAGTAGTAATCGACCCTAACGACAATGTTTTCACTCACTGAAAAAAAAATATTAAGTTTGTATAAATCACATCAGAATGACCTTAAGCATTTACGCTCCCAGGCCAAAATTCATTTGAAAAAGAATAAGGTAAATACAATGCTTGACGATCTGGAGGCAGAGATAACTTACTTATTACTAAGAAACTATAAACCAAAAGTTACAGTTGAGATATCGCCTTACGAAGGTTGGTCAACTATTTGGTTGTTAAACGCTCTTAAAAATAATGGCTACGGTAAATTATATTCTTATGACTTGGTTGATACCTCGCAAAAATTCGTTCCTCAAAAACTGGCACAAGACAGATGGCAATTCTTTAAGGGCGATGTAAAAAAACTTGCTGATAAAATTCCCGGGTCCATTGACTGTCTTTTTATAGACTCGGAACATACAAGAAGTTTTGCCGATTGGTATATAAAAAATGTTTTTCCCAGATTAAAAAAAAACGCCTTAGTAATGATCCATGATATTTTCCACTATCCAGAAGAGCCATGGCAGTTTTCTGAAAAACCAACCATACTGTCTTGGCT
The DNA here is from genome assembly GCA_001789635.1 of Candidatus Roizmanbacteria bacterium RIFCSPLOWO2_01_FULL_35_13. Classification (GTDB taxonomy): domain Bacteria; phylum Patescibacteriota; class Microgenomatia; order UBA1406; family GWC2-37-13; genus 2-01-FULL-40-13. Next base: position 46,022 of record MGAF01000022.1, read on the forward strand.
AAAATCCCAGAATATTAACTATATAACGGCCACCCCTGTCACTGCAAAAGGAATTTTACTTTATCAGAACTTAATCGGTTTAAGAGAGTCACTCAATATTAGAAAAAAAATAACAGATCACAACTGCAACCCAATGATTTTTTTTATTTATAAGAAAGGCGGTTCAGACAAATATTTTAATTTAAAAGGCTTATTAAATTCTTTAAGATTTCGCCTATAATTTAAACGCATTTGAAAAAGCTGAAAGCTATTTTTTATTAGATCTTTTATCATGTGGGGGTATATAAAGTAATATCTTCTTACAATAGTGAATTTAATGAATTTAAGTTGACATACGATTAAATTTTTTATGTTACTCATAATAAGTTGCCTATCCCATAAAAGTAAAATAATATAAATCCAATTCCTGAAACTGCAATACACCTGAATATAGCTAAGATAACCGACTGAGCTTGATCCTTCATGTATAGCTATTATTTCGGGAATAAGTTGAATTTTTCTATTATCTTTTATCAATCTCAGGGATAATTCCAGATCTTCAGCATAAATAAAAAATAGAGGATTAAATACATAACCGTTTCTTTTTATTTCTCGCTCTATCATCTGTCCTGACAAACAAAAACAAGTGGCGCAGAAATATTCAGGATTATTATCTTTTGTATTTCCAAGAGCTATGCCATTTTGATAATATTCAAGACCGAAACTTTCTGTAGTCCCATTTATATTTTTTATAATACCTGAGACTACGTCTATATCTCTTGAATAAAAATACGATTCCATCCAAGAAAAAAAATTTTCTACTAATACGGCGTCATCATTTAAAATGATAAACCAATCGAAATTTAAGTTTTTTCTTGCAAAATTAATTGCTTTATTTATCCCCCCGACAAAGCCAATATTCTTTTCACACCAAGTGCAGTAAACACCCGGGCCAACCTTTTTTTCTAAAAGTTTTTCAAAAGATTTTTTTTCTCTAGCGTTTTTTATTCCATCAAGATGGATAAGAATTCTTACTTTTAATTTTAAACTGCTTCTTAACTTTGCTTTTTGGACTGATTTGATTGCTCTATACAACTTTTCCTTTTTAGAACTAAATAGGTGTGGAATCATTACCACAATCGATAAATTGAGCGTTTTCATTTGTTTATGTTATTTTTTTTAAAACTATCTCCGCCCCTTTTATATATTCATGCCTTACTGGTCTAACATAATGAATGCAAACTACATCTTCATACATTATATCCTCTACCTTTTCTGGAACTATATAACGCTTCGAAAAAGTTTTTATTTTATTTCCAGCTTTTGCTAGGGCAAAAATTATTGCAAAATATGATTGTAATTGGGCTGTTCTAAAGAGCTGTACTAAAGTATAAAAATTAACCAGTTTGTTTAAAAGCTTTAGGCTTAATAAATTTCTCTTAATTCCTATAAGTCCTGAGTTAACTTTTGAAAACTGGCTCACTTTAAATAAATATTTAGATTCAATATCCGAGATTAAATAGGCGTTTTGGTAGTCTTTAATAAAGATGGAGGAATCCTGACTATTAGACCAATCTATTAGCTCATCTGGATAGTTAAAAAAAAGGACATCACTATCCAAAAAGAGGACTTTATCTTTTTTTGTATATAAAATACTGGCTATTTTTTTTACAACGTAAGGATTATTCTTGAACAATAAAAAATTTTTATTTTTCAATCTGGACAAATCCATTTCAATTTTTTTTCTTTCTAGTATCTTACAACCTATTAGATGACTTTTGAGTAAATCTGAGTCTTGTTTTGTCAAAGTTCCATCATCAACTATAAATATAGGAAACGTTTGCTTAGAAAAATAAAAAAAACTTTTGACGCAGAGAATTAATTTCCAGTAATCATCATGACTTGTCACTGACAATATCTCAATAAAATTTTTGTCTTTACAATATACAGGGCTTGTATCGAGAACTTTTTTCTTCACTCTTTCAATCCGAACTTTCTCCTTCAATTTCCTATAAAAATCCTTGAGGTATCCGATCGTCCAAACTAAAATACTGATTACTAGATTTCGGTTGTTCATATCCAATTTTTAGGTAATTTTTTGCTTTTTATTTCAATTTCACCATAGATAGCTTCTTGAGGGCCTTGCTTTTTACACCATTCCCAAGTTAATCTTAACCCTTCCCTAAGCGAAGTCTTATCTCTATAGTTTAAGTATTTTTTAGCAAGTTTATGCTCGGGAATAGCAAACTTTACTTCCTGAGGTCTTTCTGGCAAATAGCTAGCTTTTTTATTAGTAAATTGAGAAAAATGCCTTGCTAACGAATTTAAAGAATATTTCTTATCTGAACCAATATTGAATATTCTTCCAGACACTTTGCCATTAAAACATCGCACAAGAGCCCTTACCACATCCTCAGCAAATGTAAAACAACGGGTTTGACTGCCATCTCCATAAATATAATATGGCTTATTTGAAAGAATGGCGTTCATCCATATTGTGACCACATTACGATAAGGGTCTCTCATATTCTGCCTCGGTCCGTATACATTGTGGGGTCTAACAATCACATATTCAAATCCGTACACCTTACTCATTACTTCTAAAGTTTTTTCCGCTGCAAGTTTAGTTATTCCATATAAATCTTCTGGCTCTGGTTTGTCAGTTTCTCTAAATGGAATCTGTAATGACCCATAAACTGCAACTGAAGAAGTAAAAATAAATCTTTTGCCTTTATACTTAATAAAAGGAGTGAGAGTCTTTATAAATGCATCATAGTTTCTACTAGTAATGTCAATAGGTGAGAATTGCGCTTTATTTTCAGCAGCATTGCAGGCAAGATGAAAAACTACTTCTGGTTTATGCTTCTTAAAAATTTTGTCCATTCCTTTATTGTCTCTGCAATCAATTTTTACAAATACAGCCTGGTTCGATATATTTTTTTTGGTCCCGCCTGACAAATCATCAAGTATTACCACTTTGTGATTTTTTTCAACCAGCTTGTCTGCTAAATGACTACCAATGAATCCGGCTCCCCCTGTGATAAATACTTTCATGTTTTTTTAATAACTTCGTTAATTATCTTACTAAAATCTTTCTTGACTTTAAGAATGTCAAATTTAGATTTAACTTTTAATTTGGCTTCATTTGAGATTCTGTTTATTTCTAGTTCACTAAAATCTAATATTTTTTTAATTGTTGAATACACCGATTTTAAATTTGGATAGATAATAAACCCATCAACTTTGTCGTTAATTATTTCTGTGGCAGCCCCACGGTATGATGATATGGCAATATAACCAATGGCCATAGCTTCTATGTTTACAAATCCAAAAGGTTCATATCTTGAAGGAAAAACAGCGATTCCTTTGAGCATCGTCAGTAGTTTTATTAGTAAATTTCTGTGATCAATTCTATTAAAAAAATAGATATTATTTTTTATTTCGTCTTTTATCTTAAGAAGATTAAACCAATCGTTAAAGCTTAACAATTTTCCTCCAACTGGAAAATATCCACCTTCTTCTCCGATAAGCCAAAGCTTTAATTCTTTGTTTTTTTTTGTTAGTTTAACAAAAGCTTCAATTAAAAGATCAACACCTTTTCTGTACTCCAGCCTTCCCAAAAAAACCAGATTATTGATATCTTGTTTTTGACTATTTAAATATTCTTTAGTATCAATGAAGTTATGAATATATACAAACTTATGTCTAATTTGAGGTATTCTTTTGCTGATTTTTTTGTGAAGATACTTGCTGCAGGCGACTATCTTTTTGGAAAACTTAATCATGTATTGATTTTCTAACCAGGACTTAATTTTTGTGTCTAAATTGACGCGTTCAAATTGATTAAGTTCTTCTTGTGGTCCTTGCACATGAAGAACGGTTGGAATATTTGAATAGATACTAGAAATAAGAAGAGAAGGAATATGATATGTCGGTGAAAAAATTAGCTTAAAAGAATATTTTTTATGAAGTTTCCTAAAAAGAAAAAGCGCAAAAATATTCCAGTCAAAAGCAAAAAGCAAACTAGGCAAATATTTCTTCATGGCAAATCTTATCACCCCAAAGGGAAATCTGTAGTACAAAAAATTTATCAGCTTATAATTTGTTTTAAAACGGACATAATGAATTGAGATATTGTCCTGATGATCCAAAATCTCATTAGCTCCTTCCCCATCAAATGTTATTACATGAACTTTATTATCAAGAGAGCTCAATAACTTAGCTAGATTCTTATTAAAAGTGGCTATGCCTCCCCAATTTGTTTTAGGTGGAAATTCTGGGGAAATAATAATAATGTTCATTGTTTGTCTAGATTTATTAAAATTTGAGTAACTTTATTGTTCCAGCTATTTTTTATCGCTAGATTTTTTTCTTCTCTTTGAAGTTCTTTATCCCGGGGATTTAAGATAAAATCTTTAATGATCTTTTCCCACTCGGAAACTGATTTACCGATCTTTACGAATTCAGGATATTTTCTTAATTCCAATATCTCTGTAGAAATAACCGGCATACCCATATAGAAATATTCAAATAACTTCATCGGATAGCAATAACGATTGAAATCAAACTCTATATTATAAGGAATCATTCCTATGTCAATTTCCTTTAATAATTCCCTTAGCACCTTTCTTGTATCTGTTTTGGGAAGAAAGTGAGTGTTCCTGGCTTTTTTTAATTCCGACAAAAGTTTTACCGTACCTACAAACTTGTCGTCGTAAGTCATCGGTAATAAATCACCTATAAAAATAAAGGAGACTTTAGGCATTTTTTTAACAAGAGAAAGCAGAAGCTTAAAATCCAACCTATAGGTTAAGTTACCAATAAAGCCTATTCTTGGCTTAGGTAAACTTATTAATAATTTTCTGAATTTCGCCGTGTATTTGATCTCTCCTTTTGAAAAAGAAGAGAATGCGTTAAACGCTTTTTCGTCAAAGCCCTGAACAACAACTGCATCCGGTTCTCTGATTGTTTTCTTTATATTTCTCAAGACTTGGGAATTTACAAAAAAATAGTCAACTGTTTTTATTAACTCGGATTCATCTGCTTTAATTTCTTTATCTTTTTTTGTGTCCAGCGAAGTAAAATAGTCAACACAATCATAGATAGTAGTTGTCAGACCTTTAACTTTTTTTACCAGTTGAATATCCACAGGATCAAAACACCAGAGATAGTCGGGCTTAATCAATTTAATTAAAAAATAAAAATAAAATAGAGTACTGATTCTGCTTAAATCCCTAATAAATTTATTTTTTAAAAACCGGATAGGAAAAGGAATAATCGGTAAATCCAGCAGTATTTTATTTTCGCTAAAAAAATCCTGCCTCGTAACCTTTTTCCTCTTCTGTCTTAATAAACCAAAAATAGAAACCGGATCTTCAAATGGCATCAGATGAACAATAAATCCTTTTTGCGATAAGGCTTTAGCGGTTTGAAATATATAATCGCAGACGACCTCTAAACTGTCATTATACGGAATAACTACTGTTTTTTTAACGGAAAAATCCCCTGGTAAAAAATTTGCCAGTAATTTTTTTGTGGTTGTTGTAACCGAGTTTGAAAAAACCAGTGACCACATTAAAGAGTACGCATCTAAATATGTCAAACTTTCCGGTTTATTGATTTGTAGGTCCAGGACTATATCTGCTTTAATATTTTTTAAAAAATGCTCTATTCTTGCAGATCTACAAATTACGATGGCTGCTTTTTCTGAAATTAAATCGCTGAGTCGGGCAAAAAATTTATTTTGTTTTTGCCCGATGAAAATTAAATTTAGCAGATCCCTTTGATACAAAAAAGTTTCTATTTTATAAAGTATTTTGTTCAAAAAAGGAATGGAAAAAAGCGAACTATTATATAAATAAACTGCCTTAGATAATTTCTTCATAAGGTTTTTTCTTCCTGATAATTAATTCATCTTTCAAAACTTCTATCAGACTTTTTTTAACATCGGAAAAATTTGTGGCAGTATTATAAACATAGAGAGGTTTTCTAATAACCTTAAGCCTATCGATTGCCAATTCCAGCATGGGTAAAAAAATTGCCTGGTCTTCGGCAAACCTTAACCATGAACCGTCTGGGCGTAAAAAATCAGCCCGTTTTATTTTTTTAAATAGCCAAACCTTCCATGATCTGGGATGGAGCGGAAGAAATGTATATCTTCGATACTGTCTGGAGGCTACTATCTTTTTTGGATATGGGATATTTAAATAAGGCATAACCGATCTTGCAGATTTTGCCAATTCTTTTCCATTCCAAATATAACATTCACCGTAGGTAAACCAGCATTTGGTTTTACTGTAAATACCGGAAAGATATTTAAGTACGTTTTTATTACTTAGCCAGTCATCACCATCTAAATTTAATACTACTGCGTTGTCATTTTTGGCGTGATTATAGATTAGAGTATAAGCATTGAATAAAGAGTATTTACGCACTTTGTTAAAGACTGTGATATGATTTTTGAGCTTATCTTTAATAATTTTAAGCTGAGTTTGATCATAATTGGAAGCATCATCTACAAATAGAATTTTGAAATCTTTATATGATTGTCCCAGAACAGAATCTATACATTTATTAAAATACTTGAATGAATCCCAAGATCTTATCAGGATATAAAAATAAACAGAACTTTTTTTTACGGATTTTTTCATCAATTTATGTTGATAATTCCCTATATATTTTAACACTATTCAGCCTTACGTCTTTATTTCTCACTTTTGAATTCGCTTGGCAGTTTAAATATGCCTTAGTCTTTCTTCTACTCATTTGGCTTATTTTGCAGACAAAAATAAAAAATGCGTTTATTTCCTTTTTTTTAATGACCTTGTATACGCTTCCCTTTTCTAATCCCGGTAAAACCAACAGTGTCCTAGCCATTCCATCCTATAAATTACTGGACAACGTGGGAGAAGACTATTTTCTCGGTTATGGATTGCGTCTGTCAAACATTTTTATTTTTTTTACTTTAATATGTTTGTTCAGAGAAGTCATACTGAATAAAGAAAAAATTGTTCCTATTTTTAAAAAAACAAAAAATACTATTGTTGTATTTTCCTCGATGGTTTTTTTGGGAATAGGTCTTATTGGTTCTCTTTTCTACTCACCTTTTCCAGAGGCTTCTCTAGTCTGGCTTTTTCAATACATGCAACTTTTTCTTATGGCTTTTTTTGTTGTGTATTTTTTTGTAAATTATAAAAATAAATTTAATCTTCTTTTTACTCTGATCGCCTTTACCATAATTTTGCAAAGCTTAATTTCTTTCGGACAATTTTCACGTCAATCCAGTCTCGGCTTACCTTTTGAAATTTCCCGTGTTTCTTCGGTTTACTATGCAAATATTGATGAAGCAAACACAACCTACAGAGTAGCCGGAACATTTCACTATCATAATCAATTAGCTCTGGTTATATTGCTCTTAATTACTTTTCTCTCCCCAAAAGCCTTGAAAGAAAATAAACCTATTTATTTTGTCCCTTTATTCTTGGGAATGGTCACAATAATACTTACCCAAAGTCGGACTGTTTGGCTTTCAACGGGCTTATTGATGTACATACTTTATCTTAATTATAAAAATGAATTGAAAAGAGTCGTTGACCTAATCGGAATTAAAAAAATTATCGGTTTATTCTTAATTATTCTTATTGGTCTTTCTTATGTCATTTTTCCCCGTCTAATTCTGAGCACTTATGTGTTTCATGAAAATGCAGGTCTTTCATTCCGAAGCAAAATGTTTGGTGAGGCTATTGAAGCTATTACATTTAATCCGTATTTCGGTTATGGCGCCGGCACTAATGAATACGTATTAATATCTCTTTTTCCCAACGGCGTAATCTCAACATTTCCCTCGGCAGTACACATGGCTTTTTTACAGTTAATATTAGAAGTGGGATTGCTGGGCACGTTTTTTTTCTTTTTTCCTTTTTTTCTTATTTTGAGGGATACTTTTGTAAACAAAATAAATTACGTCAAAAATCAGGAGGCCAAAAATTACACATTTATTTTTAAAATGGGAATAATAACATTTGTTATATATTATCTCTTTCAACCCCATGTCGGTACGGTTGAGTTTGCTTATCTTGGTATAATATTAGGCTTGGGATTAAATAGAGAATTTTTACGTTAGTAATGAAAAAAATCCTTAAACTCCTTACCAGATTAACTCCTTTTGATTTAATTATTATTTGTGCTCTTTTAATTTCAATAATATTTTTCTTTTTATTTTTCTACCGGAAATCTGAGTATGTCGATATCCGTGTCAAGTCAACTGACTTGGAAGTTTTATACGGAAAATCTCAACCATTTGTCTGGTATGCCAACCAATTTGAGGTAGGAGACGTAGAGAAAGATGTGTTGGGAAAAAACATAGCCGAAATTAAATCAGTTGAGAGTTTTAATGTAACGCCTGACAAAAAAGTTTTGTACCTGGATCTGCGACTGAGAGGACTTTTTGATTCCAGAACAAAACTTTACTCGGCCAGGGGAAAAAATTTAATAATCGGAACCCCGATTAAATTTAACTTTTCCCGAGTAGCTTTTGAGGGTGTAATTGTTGAAACCCCGGAATCTCTAAAACAAAATAAATTCAGTACTAAGAATGTAAAGGTAACCGCATTGGCAAGAGGGATAAATGAACTACAAACAAACGTGGTTTGGGGAGTAGACGAACTGCAGACTATTCAGGATTACTCGGTTATTGAACCTGAAGTTTTTCAAAATATTCATAAGGGAGACAAGATTACCGATTCCAAGAAACAGGTTTTGGTTGAAATTATAGACCTGCAAATAAGACCGGCACAACGGATAACTCAATCTGATGCCGGTGAATTGCTGCTTAAAGATGATCCTTATTATAAAGATGCAATCTTAACTGTAATTATTAAAACAAAAAAATACAGGAATGAATATTTTATTTTTGATAATCAGTTATTAAAATTGGGAGAAAAGTTGCCTTTAAATTTTACTAACTTAAGTATATTTCCCGTTATTACAAATATTGATTATCTGTAAAATATCGGATAGGTATTTAGCCATTTCTAATTTATTTTTTAACCGCAAAGGCATTATAACCGTAATCGTCTATTTTTAGATTTGATTTGTGGGGATAATTTACCAACCTAATCTCTTTGAATTTTTCTTTGAGTAGTAGCTTAAGTTTATTTGTAAATACTCCATCACCCCAACTTTTTGCTTTTCCAATAGGTGAAAAAATATTAAAGATAAAAAGTCTCGAATTCCTTTTTAAAACCCTCGCTATTTCTTTAAATATACGCTTTTTATTATAGATCCAGGGCAACGAATTTAGCATTATAGTGCTATCGGAAACTGAATTATGTAGAGGAATTCCCTGTTCCAGATCTGTAAGAACAAAAAGAATATTTTTTTTATGCACATATAAATTAGCTATTAAAATCGAAAGAATTGATTTATCAATCCCTATAATAGAATTAGCTACCTCTTTGAAGTGGCTGATTTTTCTGATGAATTGACCTGTTCCGCAACCGATATCCGTTAATAAATCTCCCGGTTTATTTTTTTGGAATCTATTAACCGCCATAATAAAATCCATTGCGTTTTCCCTTTGCCTTAAGTACTCAAACCAGGATTTATTTGACACCAATATTTTAAGCAGATAATATAATTTTTCTTCAGTCAATTTAAACCCGAATTGCCTGTTTAAAAAATAGAAAATAATAATAACTAATCTAATTAAAAATCTGTTTCCTGATAAGCAAGCCCAAATAATTGCATATATATTATGTCTTTGAAGGATTTTAATGATTCTTTTGTTGAGTTGAAAATCATCCTTAATTAGGATAAGTACTTTATCAAAGTAGGGATACTCGTCACAGTCACATTTTACAACTCCAAATTTTCTTTCTTTTCCATAGCTTTTTATGTGTCTAATTTTACTCTCACAATACGGGCATCTAACTAAGTCTAAAAATTTCACCATTATATTTAATTGCCTTAATAGGTATCAATTACATCCTTAAAAATTCCTATGTGAAAAAATGAATTAAGTGAAACATTATCGCTCATATATTCCTGACATTGTTTTTTTGGCGATTTAAATTGCAGACATTTTTTTATAATTTTATTTCCCTTAGCTTTTTCCCCGTTATTGTAATAAATATTGGCTAGCTCTAAATATAAATGACCTGCTTCTGGCTCAAGCGATACTGCAATTGTGATTAAAACGTCTGCCTGCTTAAAGTAATTTTTTTTATGTGCCAAAAGACCCAAGTTATAATAAATCCGTGCCAGGAGTTTTGCTGAGTTTTTCTCATAAGCAAGCGGGAGAATTTTTTTTAGGTAAGTAGTAAATTCTGCTTTTGTATTTTCATTAAAGCCTGACACATTGGGAAAGTTTTCAACGCCGGATAACTTTGAATTGTACGTAATTTTGTTTTGCTTAATGTGAAGATCTGCTGCTCTGTTTAAATTTTTCAATACTTCCGGTAAATTTGATTTCTTGCTTTGCTGTAAGGACAAAAATAAAAAAACTTTTCCGAATCTGTTTGGCTCATTTCGATAAAAATAAATTAAATCAGATATTCCAACTAATAAAAGAAGTCCGATTAAAATTGAGAATGTTTTCAATAGTTTCATTGTTAATGATGCAATATTAAGCTAATATTCTATTCTCTTAATAGCAATTTGCCCATAGAGTTATAGCTTTTTTCAGTATTTTAAAGTATTCTCCTGGTGGAAATTCCACATTTCCGGCTAATTCTTTATGGCAGGAACCGGGATCTCGCGATTTTAATCTTACTTTCACAACTTTTTTATGCAAATTCTCATTAACTTCTATTCTGCTTTCTTCTTTCTGCAGATTCTTAAAGACATGTGCGGTATTTCTGTGTTCGACAAAGGGAGAGCTGTTAACAGCTGCAAAACCTAAATGGTCGATAATTTTTTTGGCAAAAATTCCCGCCCGGATAAATGTGAATTCCCCAGAGTCCATATGGTACCTTAAAATTTAATTCTGTTTAATTTCCAACAGGGATAAAATATAACTTGGGTTTTGTCTAAATAAATCATGTCTTCTAATTCTTTCGTTAAGACATAAGCTCTCTCTGACTTATATTTCTTAATAAAATAGGCCAAGTTTGAAGGAACTATAACCTTCCTCATCGACTGATATTTTACTTCTATTGGAATTAGCTGATTTTTATTTTTTATAATAAAGTCGACTTCTTGTTTTCTGTCGCTTCGCCAAAAATGAATTTTTTCAATAGTTTTTTTCTTAAACTCGGCAAATACAGTATTTTCTACCAATGCTCCCATATCTATCCTTTTATCAAGAACTGTAAAATTATTTAAGACGGCATTTCGAATACCTGTATCATTAAAATATACTTTTGGCATTTTTGTAATCTCTTTTTTAGGATTCGTAAAAAAAGGCAGTAAAAGATAAACCACAAACGTATTTTCGAGGAGAAAGAGATAGTTTCTAATTGTTGGCCGTGAAATCGCAACAACGTTTGCCAAATTCACGTCTGAAAGCAGTCCTCCAATTTGAGCAGCCAACACTCCTCCCAGTTTATTAAAACTTATCACGTCCTCGATATTTCCTAAATCTCTAATGTCTCTTCGAATATATAAACTATAAATTTCTTTTAGTAGCCGCTCTCTAATTTGATTATCTTTTTTTAAAGAAACCGCCGGAAACCCGCCGTAAATGACAAAGTCGGAAAAAGTCCGTTTGGAAGGTAAAAGTTTTTTAAAATTAAGGAATTCTTCATAACTAAGGGGTTCTAATTCAAATCGAAATACTCTTCCTGTCAATGCGTCTGTAAATTTCTTTTTTATCTCTAAAGAAGAAGATCCTGTAACGATAAATTTAATTTTTTCTTTGTGATGGTCATAGAGATACTTAAGAAAAGATGAGGGCGATGTCAGATATTGAATTTCATCTATGAAAACGTATACTTTTTTAGTAAAATCAACCTGAATATCTTTTTTTAAAATCGTGATTAAATCGTTAAAATCTTTAAGTTTTTCTAATTTCTCAAAGTCGGCAATGTTTTCCAAATCAAAATAGACAATTTGTTTTTTATCGACCTTTTTATTCTTGATAAAATAGTTGGCAATCAAATAGAGGAGATGCGTTTTGCCTGTTTGTCTCATGCCATAAAGAAGAATTATCTCTTTTTCATCCAGAAATCTTATTATTTGCCGAAGAATTTTTCTTGGTTTTAAATCGTCGGGGAAATTGTCAATCATAACGAATAGAGTTTACAAATTCCCTAGAATTTTGTCAATAGCTTGTTCCAAATCTTCATGGCTTTTTTGAACTTAACAAAATACTCCTCTTTAGGAAATTTTGCTTTTTCCGCCAATTCAAGATAACAGCCACTCATCGTTTTAGATTTTAACCCGCCCGCCTGAACGGATTTATACAGATTTTCATTTATCTCAATTCCATTTGCTTCCTTCTGCAGATTTTTAAAAACATTTGAGGCCTTTCTGTGTTCAACAAAGGGTGAGCCGTTGATTACTGCCAATCCCAAATGGTCAATAATTTTTTTGGTAAATATGCCAGTTTTTGGGTAGATAGATTGTTTATTCATTGGATCGAAATTTTTTTAAAAGTTCGTCTTTATATCTACTGTTAAACTTCGGGAGAAAATTTTCCAATGAGATAAAAATCAGGTTTCCTCTTTTCAAATTAAAGGACTTTGTTACTACAACAAGAGGATAGCTCTCATTCCAGTAGGAAAACTCGTTTACCTTAATGGTATTTTGATACTTTACTTCAATTGGCAACAGCCTCCCTTTTTCTTCTAGCACCAAATCTATTTCCTTACCCTTATAGTTGCCGTAATAGACTCTCGCTCCTATTTGGTGGATATGTGCTGCGACTATACCCTCAACCATTCTTGCTAAAAAAATCCGCTCCTTAACCGTTGATTGAGAATAAGTAAAATACTGATCGGTAAAGCCTTCTGTCTTGGCTTTTACGGAGTGTAATATTACGGGATCGTTAAAATAAATCTTTTTATTTTTACTCAGGTAAGGTTTTTTTTGGTCGATAGAATAAAAATGCAGATAAAATGTAAGATAAAGTTTTTCAAATACATCTAAATAGTCCTGTACGGTAGAATGGGATCCGATATTCGTATTTTTGGCTATTTTGTACCAGCTTGTATTACTACTCAGATGCTTAATCACTTCCCTAAGGATCTCATACATTAGCTTTTCGGACTTGCCAGTTTTATAAATATCCCCTTCGATCCAGTTTAAATAAACATCGTAAAGATAATTTGGAATATAACCGTTATTATAATACTCGTTTATCGCCTGGGGAAAGCCACCACAGACTGCATAATCCATAAACAGTTCTTTTATGTTTTTTTTTATTTTTACCATTTTGATAAATTCTTCAAATCTTAAGGGAGAGTACTCTATGTCTATATGTTCTAGTTTACCTCTTCTTCCGGGAAGTCTTTCTGCGGATATTTTTAAATCCAAGGCGTTCGATCCTGTTAAAACCAATGTTACTCCACTTAAATCTCCTGAGTCCCAAAGATCTTTTATGGCTCTTTGCCATTCTTTGACAAAACTGACCTCATCAAGAAATATATACCTTTGTCCTTTATCGGCTTGCCCTAAATAGTTGAGTACCAAATCATAAAGTTGGTTGAAGTCTGAAACTCTATCGCAAGGATAAAAAAATATATTTTGCGGTTGAACCGTGTTTGACTTTAAAAGTTTTGCGATAATAAGTTTAAGAAGAGTTGTTTTTCCGATTCTTCTCGGCCCTCGCAAAATAAAAACGCTGTCTCCATGAGAAAAATCGTCAATAAATTGGTGCTTGTGTTTAAATTTTTGCTTTTCGTATTCAAGCAAACTGACATCTTGCTCTATAGCTTGCCTATTATTCCACCAGGGATTGTGTTTAGCAAATAAAAAATCATCCATATGCTTTTATTATAAGCATATAATATGCTTTTGTCAATAGCAAGATCACCCCGCTCCCCAAACCAGCATGGCATTCTTGAGATTGGAAAAATAATTTTCTCCGGGAAATTGAATTTTCTCTGCAAGCTCAAGATAACAGTCTCTCATGGTATTAGATCTTAGTTTAACCGCTTGAACGGATTTATACAGAGTTTCATTTATCTCAATACCCCTAGCTTCTTTCTGTAAATTTTTAAAAACATTGGAAGCCTTTCTATGCTCAACAAATGGAGAACCGTTAACTACAACGAATCCTAAGTGATCGATAATTTTTTTGGCAAATATTCCTGTCCAGATGTCATCAAACCTATCATATCCCCAACTTTTTCCTTTATTGTCATAACCCATCGGGGGGAAATACATCAATGGAGTAATTTTTGTCTTAAATGCCAGGTTCATCGAACACATCGGAAAAAAATAATTTTCCGGAATAAATTCAATAAAAGGAAAGCTCGCGGGAATACTTAAATTCATATTTAATAAATGCGTCGGCGCATCAAAATCCAGCACGTTAGACCATAGTCCATGACTTATAACAACCTCTTTCTTGTTTCGTATTCCGTAGGGAATTCCTCTTGTGTAAAAATATTTTCTGTGAGGATAAGTCGGATACCAGTCAACCGGAGCCAAGATAGACAAATTTTCTAGGTGTTGTTTTAAAAAATCCTGATTTTTAACCGGATAACAGTCATCATCCAGTGTGATAATGACGTCAGTTTTTAATTGGTGGGCTTTAAAAAATCCGAAGGAACGGATTCCGGCATTTTTTCGCGAAATAATCCAACCGTTCTTTCCTAATTCTTTATCGATATCTTTCCGGGTAAAATGAAAAACTTTCTTGAAGAATTTATTAGGAGTTTTTATTTCTTTTTTTTGATGATCTTCTACTATTATTCCTATGCAGTCCCTGAATTCGTCTCCCCATTCTTCCAGAAAATCCAGATTCCTAATAGTAGGAATAACAATGGCTACTGTCTGTTTTTTCATGATTAAAGCATTTTAATCGAAGAAGATAACGAAGACAACTTATAATTGGAATAGTAGGGATTTTATTCAGACTTCACTAATAACATCGAATCCTTTTAGACTTCCCACGATTACAAATCCATAAACCGCTATTGTTGCTATTTTACTTTCTTTCAACTTTTGCGCTGTCTCATTCATTGAAGCGCCCGATCCGGCAGCATCATCGATTAAAAGAATGTTTTTATATGATCTCTTTTTTTGTTCAATAAAAATCGTTTCCCTGGCATTTATAATTCTATCCTCTAATTTTGAAAGCGATTTTTGAGCGACAAAAATATTATTTTTGTAGGCCTTAACGATCTCAACTTTTGGCAGCGTAAGATTAAGCATAAGCTCATATTCTTTGAGAAACTGAATTTTACGTGGTATCGTATGGGGAATAAATGCAATTGCCTCTATGTTTTTAAGCTTGATTAATCTCTTTAGAGAACCTGAGCTTAATTCGACAATTTTCTTAATAAGTTGGGCGTTTTGAGATTGTTTTGCGTAAAGAACAAGCTGTCCCAGTTTGGTTTTGCCAAATTTTGGCAAACTGTAAAAATCAAGATAGTACAATCCATCAATCCAAACGTTGGCAAACGTAGCTTTAAGTTTTTTTGTGGCATTAATTATGCCTCCTTTTACTAAAGGTTTGTACAATTGCTTTCTGTGCCGCACGTATTCTTCGGCAAGAAATGATAAATGTCTTTCCTGTTTTGTTCTTATGACCCATTTCTTAAATCCTTCAAATCCATAATTAAGTTCTCCCGTTGGAGATATATATAAATAGTTCTTCTCGATTTCTCCTTGTACTTCTGGTTGTATGATCACTCTTGCTTGAAAGATTTTATTAGCACTTACAGTTTGATAAAATACCAACGGCGGTCTACCTATTTTTTCAATTTTTCCCTCCTGAAGCAATTTTTTTACCTGTTTGTGGATCGCGACAGGACTCAACTGAAAAAATAAAGCCAGATCATGTACGCGTGCCTTTCCGTGTTTCTCGATGAATTTTATGATTTCTGAAGCTGTATTAGTTTTCATAGTTTATAGTTTATAGTAAACTATAAACTATGTCAAGCGATTAATCTTTTTCTTATTTCTTCAAGTGGTAAATATTCTTCTTGTTGTAATTTGCGTATTTCCTTTACTTTTTCAATCATTAAACGACTATATAGCTGATAGCCTTTATCCGTAAATTCCTTAACTTCTAAGACCCCAACCTCTGTCCAATGACGAATTGTAGGAACTGGTTCTCTTGTTTCTTGTGCCAATTCCCCAATTCGCAAAAGCTGTTTTTCTCCACTCATAATCTTTTCTCCCCTGTCTGACTGGGGATTCAACGCTTCAAGATAAATATTAAACGAGCGATCAACCGCCTTATAAATCACCTCATAATAATCTTTAGTGTCTCCTTCAAGTTGTGCTTTCCCAACAGCATTAATATAGTTCCTCCTTTCCTCTTTACGTATCAGGGCTGGCGGATACCCCTGTTGTAAAAGCAGTAAGTTGAGCAACAGCCGGGCAGTTCTGCCATTCCTGTCGGCAAATGGGTGAATAGTCACAAACCGTAAATGAGCATCAGCCCCTATTTTTACAGGATGATCCGGATTTTTATTATGAAGCCATTGATAAAACTTCCGCATTAAGTCTGGGACTTTCAAAGGATTAGGAAGTGCCACGGGAACACCAGCGATTCGCACCCCAACATTTCGGTATCGCCCTACGTTGGCATCGTCAATTTTTCGGAGAATTCCGGCGTGAATATCCAAAACATTCTTTTCTGTAATCTCTGGTCTTTTTTTCTTCACTAATTCTTTGATAAAATCCAATGCCCCGGCATGGTTAATCGCCTCTAAATGTTCTTTTAGCGTTTTCCCGTTAACAGTTAGTCCTTTCTCAACAACAAGGGCTGTTTCAAATCTTGTAAGTGTGTTTCCTTCAATGGCATTTGAGCTATAAGTCAACTCAATCCTAAACCAATCATCAAGGTTTTTTACCAACTCAACCGGTAGTGGTCTGAACCGATCTAATTTTTTCTTTTTTTCTGTTAGTAACATTAATTTATCGTCCACCTGGTTTATCATAATCAAAGTGTAAAGTATTACCTTATGGTTGTCAAGTGTTTATCAAGCACCGGAGTTCTTTATTTACTAATCCTGATTTATTACAAAAGCAATTGTCCCCAAACTTGCATGGCTTTTTTGAGATTGATAAAATAATCTTCTTTGCTTAACTTTGTCTTTTCTACAAGCTCAATATAACACTCAATCATTGTTTTTGATCTTAAAGCAACTACTTGTACTGATTTGTATAGAGTTTCATTCGTCTCTAGACCCTTTGCTTCTTTTTGTAAATTCTTAAAAACATTTGAAGCTTTTCTGTGTTGAACAAATGGAGAACCGTTAACTACAACGAATCCTAAGTGATCGATAATTTTTTTGACAAATATTCCTGTCCAGATGTCGTCAAATCTGTCATATCCCCAACTTTTTCCTTTATTGTCATAACCCATCGGCGGGAAATACATCAATGGAGTAATTTTTGTCTTAAATGCCAGGTTCATCGAACACATTGGAAAAAAATAATTCAACTGTTTTTTCCTAAATCCTTATCTATATCTTTCCAACTATAGTGAAAGACTTTCTTAAAATATTTATTAGGAGTTTTTATTTCTTTTTTTTGATGATCTTCTACTATTATTCCTATGCAGTCCCTGAATTCGTCTCCCCACTCTTCCAGAAAATCCAGATTCCGAATAGTTGGAATAACAACTGCAACTGTCTGTTTTTCCATAATCGTAACATTGTAATTGATGAGATAACTAATGACAACTTATTGTCAACTGAATGTAAGATACTATTTACCTACCGGTTGCTTTTACGTATCTTCTTTTTATATCTCTGTCTCGTGATAATGAAGTACCCCGTAGCAGGCTGTCGGGGTATCTGTTGCAAATTTTAAAAATTAATGTTTATAGTTAATGGTTCATAGTAAACTATTAACTGTGTCAAGGAGTTTTTGTCTAATTACAATCTCGCTCTTTGCGATATTTCTGCTTCGACAAGTTCGCGTGGGCGGCCGTATTTTAAGCGGGAGAGTTGAATTACAGCCTGGGAAATTTTTTCATTTCCCTGGGCTCTTAATTTGCCGATGTCTTTAGTCATGTCAACTGAAAAGGGCGGAACCGGCTCATTATCTACAATTGTTTTCATATAGGCATGGAATCTTTCAACATTGATTAAGTCTGACTCGGAAAAAATCGGTTGGTATTCCCTTTGGAGATAAGAAGCATCAGTTACGCCCACTCGGAAACTGATCAGTGAACCGACATTTCCGAAAACTGCATTCTTTACTTCTTCATCCATCTGGCCGATAAATTGATTCGCAACAGTCAGATTAAGATGATATTTTCTTGCTTCAGACAGAATGGTTGCGAAATCCGGAGTCGCGAAATTCTGAAACTCATCAACGTACAGGAAAAAATCCCGCCTTTTTGGCTCCGGAATTTCCTGCCGACTCATCGCAGCAACCAGTATTTTTGGGATTAAAACCAGTCCTAAAAAGCTCGAGTTTTCCTCGCCTAATTTTCCTTTGGATAAATTAATCAGCAGAATTTTTCCCTCATCCATACATTTTCTGAAATCAAAGGCTGATTTTGACTGTCCGATGATATTACGCATTGTTTTATTGGTAACAAACCGGCCGAATTTGGAAACGATATAGTCCAATACTTCTGATTTGTGAAAATCTGAGGTCTGGGCTATCTGATCTGTCCAGTAACGCCTAACTATTGGATCTTGAACCTTGGGTAGAAGCTCCTGAACATACTTTGGATCAGTCAAAACTCTGACAACCTCAATAAAAGTACTACCCTCCTCTGACATCACAGTTAACATCGCGTTTCTTACTGCATGTTCAAAGCGGGGACCGATAATACCTGTTCTCTGCGGATCGTAAAGTTTGTACATCAAATTTATTATTGCAGTCGTCATGAAGTGCTTTTGTTCTTCATTATTCGCCTCAAGAAGATTAAGCCCCATCGGGCGCTCTGTATCTGCCGGGTCAAAGTAGATTACATCCTCTGCTCTATTGGGTGGAATATATTTGACAATGTCATCAATCAAATCACCGTGCGGATCCATTACACATACTCCATGTCCCGCCTTAATATCCTGTATGGCCATGTCCTGCAAAAGCACGGATTTTCCGACACCTGTTTTACCGATAATATAAACATGGCGTCTGCGATCCTCCATATCCACATACACAGGCCTTTTTAGCCCTCTATAGTAACCTTGACCAATATACGTATCCCCTTTTTGCGGAATCTCAGCCGGAACCGGGCCTGTCTTTGCTTTTAGCCATTGGATGTGGGGAGTTTCAACTGTCTTATTGGGGAAATGAAAGGTTGTAGCCAATTCGTCTGAAGTTAAAATAGAGATAGAGCGGGAAAAAGGCAGTTCAAATACCGGAAAAAATTTATAGATAAAATTGATCATAAAGCCGCCTTTAAAAAGGATTCTTGGCCCGGAAAAACTGTTCAGATCAGAGTTAAACTGAGAAAAGGCTGCTTTAATATTTCTGATGTGAATACTGGCCGCATCTTTGGTTTTTGCTGAAACAACAAACCGTATTGCTGTTTGGAAACCTGATTTTGATGATTTTTCATCAATTTTATCGAGTTCTTTAGGATCTGTCTTGAATGTGGCTTTATCCGGATTAGCTTCAGATTTTTTAGTTGAAGCAACATATGACTTTCCCATTTTTTTCCACTTGGACTCAGCCGGGCGGATCAGAATCTGTATCATCGCGCCCTCATCATCATCCATCTTTGATAAAGCTGAAGTTATACCTACTAGTGAATCGGTCGGAAGCTCTTTAAAAAGCTTTATCGGCATATAGGGATAACCTTTTGTAACCAGAGCTCCAAAAGCCACTTTACCTTCCTCGGAGAAAATATTCGGCTCGTCTACTTTTTTAATATCCGCTGTCGGATAATAACTGTAAATTGTTTTTTCAACCAGATCAATAATACGGGCAGGGGCAGAAACATAAAATCGGATATCGGCTTTTTTACCGACAATTTCAAATGCCAAAACATCATCCAAGTCAAAAGCCGACATCCAACCTGACTTTTTAAGTGTGGAAAAAGAAGAGAACATCTGCTCGGCCACGTCAACTTTGATTTCATTTTCTTTGGCCATTTTTATTTCCAAAGTCACCATTTCTAAAGAAATCTGTTCCCTTTTTTTAAAGCGCAGAAAGATAATACCGAGGTAAATTAAGACAAAACTTAAACCTGCCGCACTAAATGCGGCAATAAGGGCTAAAATATAAGTTATAAGTCTTTCTGTTATACCTTGAACTGTAATCACATCCATATTTCCTCCCTTGTCATCCTGAGGGATCCGCCAGTTTGCGGAGACCGAAGGATCTATTTATAATAGAAATTACGCTTCGTCAGGTACAATATTACACCTGACCTTGCTAGATTTCTCGCTACGCTCAAAATGACATGAATGTAACTAAAATTATATAATAATAACTGATTAACTTGTTACCCATGAAACAATCAGCATTTAAACAATTAAATTCTTCTCTTGTAATAACCGGTAAGATTTTTATCTTTTTACTTATCTTTTTTTATGCTATTGTAAATATTTTTTCCTCACAACGTATTTCCCCTTTATATTTTCAGTTAGCTAAGGAAAATCGGGACGGTGTAGTTGATTTTTTAAGTAAGATAAAAAGTCTGCCCGTCTTTAATTCATTTCTTGCAATGAATAAAAATATCTATGGAAATTCTTTAGAAGATGAAGTGTTTGCGGAAAGCCTAAAAAGAGGACAGAATATAGAAGAGTATGAACTCCTTCTGCAAAAAAATCCCAAATCAAGAGATGTTTTATATAACCTTTATGTCTTACACTTAGAGGATGGAAATGAGCTTAAAGCCGAAGGATACTTAAAAAAGACTAGAGAGATTGATCCTTCAATAGAAGATTGAAAAAGCTTCCAATTTAAACACATGAAAAAATATGCCAATCTGCATAAATTTATTGTTCCAGTTTTGATATTTTTCATATCATTTACCTTTTATAAAGACAAAACTAACAATCTAAACTCAGTGTTTTATTGGGACGAATATCCCTGGATTAGCCGGACTTATTATCTGGACCTTGTTATTAACAGGGACCTTGAAAATGATCTATGGAATGTATACGAAATTGATAAAGACCCGAAATTAACTCAGTATATTTATGGACTTTTTCTTTACCCTGACTATTTAAAAGTAAAAAGAAATAAGGGTAAAAATTACGACATGGTGCGTTATTTAATTGATAATAATTTTTATGACCGTCAATTTCTAAATGATATATCTAAACTAAGATACGATAAATATTTGGATAAAAATTTTGTTAATTGGGGTCCTGAAAAAGATACCGGAAAACCTCTAAACTACCTGCTTCGTGAATATGGTAAAAAATTTGAAAAAACAATTAATGTCATATTAAAAGCTAGATTGGGAGCCGTTTTCTTTTTAAGTCTATCAGTCGTGTTGGCATATGTTATCAGTCAAAGTATATTTAAAAATACCATCCTGTCAGTCTTAGTTTCTTTTTTGTACGGAACATCCTCTCTCGTTGTTTTTTTTGGGACTAAAGCCCAGACTGAATCCTTATTTCTTTTTTTCATTAACCTGGCAATTTTAACCATAATTAAACTTTTTTCTGGAAATAAATTTAAAAAAAGATATCTACTGTTAATAGCGCTTTCACTTATTATTGCTTTGACAAACCAAGTTAAATTAATAGGAATTTTATTAATACTTATTTTCTTTTTTCTATCTTTTTTAACCTTGGCTTTAAAAGAAAAAAACTTATGGTTTCGCATAAAAAAATTAATTTTAGAGAATTTTTTAGTGGTGTTTTTTTTCGTTTTTTTCTATATATTACTTGACCCTTTTCTCTATAAAAATCCGGCTAAAAACATTTGCTATCAGTATCAATTGAGCCATGAAATGGCTAAAGATCAGCAACGAATTTATGGAGGGTTATCTAATATAAAAGAAAGGGCAAGTTATATTAATTCACAGTTTTTGGGGACTTTTAATTACTTGCTTCAACCTTATTCCAGCTATTATGGGTATCGCGTTAGTGTTCCACTATTTCTCTATGGCGTCTTGCTGAAATTTTTAATTATCTTAGGATTAGTTAGAATTTCCTGGAGACAATATTTAAGTAAAAAGCCCACATTAGAAACATTAATAATCATTATTTTTCTTTTATTTTATGCCTCTCTTCTTTATTATCTTCATGTAGGTTGGAATAGATATTTGGTTCACTTAGTTTTTTTTATATATATTATTGTCGGTCAGGGCCTTGTCTATATCTTTGATATTATTAAATACTCTGGCGTGCCATTTAAGCTATGGTACAAAAAATAATTAAGTTTTCCTCATCACAATGTTAAAACAGGTTCACCTCTATATTAAGGGTGACGTAATCGGGGTTGGATTTAGAGCCTGGACCAAAATTCAGGCAAAAATCTTGGGAGAAGTGAGCGGATGGGTAAAAAATGTCTACGATCGACTTGAAATTTTCGGAGTTACCGGCGGAGTCGAAGCCCTGATCCAGGGAGAAGAAAAAAAAGTTGAAAAAATAATTAATCTCCTTAGACAGGGA
Organism: Candidatus Roizmanbacteria bacterium RIFCSPLOWO2_01_FULL_35_13; assembly: GCA_001789635.1. GTDB lineage: Bacteria > Patescibacteriota > Microgenomatia > UBA1406 > GWC2-37-13 > 2-01-FULL-40-13. Next base: position 68,653 of record MGAF01000022.1, read on the forward strand.
CCACCTATTTCCCGCGTTGACGATGTTGAAATCTACTGGGAAAAACCAAAGGAATTATTTGAAGGATTTGAGATTAAAAAATAAAACTAACCAATTAAGTCAGGATAATGTTTGTAGCCCATTAAACGTAAATTAATGTATATTGGTAACAATGTGTCCGTAAATTCTTTCGCTATTTCTTCATCTCCCATATTTTGATCAAATCTATGACGAATATCATTAAGCTGACTTTCGGAAATCCCAACCTTTTCCATAGCTAATCTACAATCTTCAAAAAAATCTCTAGTCGACCGTTCTCGCATTCTGCTACTAGCACTTGGGTCGTCTACAAATAAGTGTCCATCAAGAACACTTTCATCATATCTTGTTCTAAATCCACCCGGCAAATTAGCATCTAAATTATTAAAAAAATCCATATATAATTGACCACGGTGCTTTTTTTTATAATTTTCTACTTCGCCCAAGATTTGTCTTCTTCTATGTTTTACCATTTTTTAGTGGACCTGAGGGGGGTCGAACCCCTAACCTCTTGACTGCCAGCCAAGCGCTCCGCCAATTGAGCTACAGGCCCTTCCAGATATTATAGAATATCTCATATGATATTTAAAGACCGGCAGGAAGCCGGAAGAAAACTTCTGCTCCGGCTTTTTGAGGATCAGGAAATAATAAAAAATACTGAAAATGCAGTTGTCGTTTCTCTTCTCAGGGGCGGAATTATCATCGGTGACATTATTGCTAAAGGTCTGGAGGCAAAACATCTACCATTGGTTGTTACTAAAATTCCGGCTCCTCATAATCCCGAACTGGCATTGGGAGCATTGTGTTTTGACGTTACCTATCTGGAAAAAAACGTTGTTAACTCATTAAAGTTGGAAAAATCCGGGATAGTAAATCAAATAGAAGTCGCAAGAAAAAAATTCAATTCTTATCTGAATAGGTTCAGAATTAAAGAATCATTATTCTCTAAAAATATAAAAAATAAAATTGTAATTCTCACGGATGACGGCATTGCAACCGGTTCCACCGTAAAAGTTGCCGTTTTATTTCTAAAATCTAATAATCCAAAGTCTATTATCCTTGCCGTCCCTGTTGCTCCTAGTGATTTTCACGTTAAAGGAATTGATAAGGAAATCGTTCTTCACAAAAAATTTGCTTTCGGAGCCATCTCGCAATTTTACGGACATTTTCCCCAGATTGAAGATGAACTGGTCAAAAAAATCTTAAGGAGTGAATAACCTTAGCTCTTTTATATTTTTAAAATGCTTCCTATTATTAGTATAAAGTTCCAAGCCAAACTGTAAACCTGTTGCTGCTATAAACGCATCTGCCAAAAAAGGGATTTGATTTTCACGGAGCAATTTACCAGCTATTATTCCTGTTTCTTTATTTACATTTGCAGTTGAAAATAGGCTAAGAAATTCTTCGATATTAATTGATTGATTTTTATTCTTAAGTTTTTTGTCGTTAAGAAACTCGGCAGTAATAATTGGGTTTATATATAGTTGTATTTTATTGTTCTCTTGCCTCTCAAGCAATCCGACAAGTTCTTTATTGTATCCATGAGAATAATTAATAAGAATATCAGTATCGATTAGTATTTTTTTCACGTTATCCCCTTTCTTAAGTTCTCCATATACTTTCTTTCATTAGCATTTCTTCTTACTCTATTTACAAACTCCTCACCAGTTTCATTTTTTTCTTTTGTTTTTAAAAAACCAAAGAATCTTTCAAAATTATTTTTTTTAACTAACTTCTTTTTAGGCGGATTGATTATTGCAATAGGTTTTTTGTATTTCTCCACTATAATAGTCTCACCTGTCTTTGTGACTTCGTTAAGATATGAGGCCAAATTATCTCGAAATAAGTAGACGCTAACTCTTTTCATATAAGATATGATATCAATATGTAGAAATGTTGTCAAGTTGTAATGTTGTACAACTTTATTCTATAAGGGTTTTCTCTTCTTCGGAAGCGATTACCCGGAAGCCTACATGCGAATGGCCGGCAAAGAAGAGCCCCTCGCCGACTCCGGCCGACAGAAGATAGTGCTTTTCTCCACCGGTTAGATAAAAAGTCTGGGAAATCTTGTCTACTGCCGCTGTCGACTGCTTGAGTATAATCTGAAGACTTGAGTTGGTAATAATCGCCTTACCCTCATCGGTCGATAAAAAGTCTTCGACATCCTGGGTGATTGTAGTTAACCCCAGTTGATACTTTCTGGCGCGCTTGGCAAAACTGTGCAGGTACGCTCCGGAATCTTTTTGCTTGATTAAATACCAGGCCTCATCCACAATCAATACTCTTTTTTTTCTGTCTTTTCTGACTCTATTCCAGATATAGTCCAGAACAATATACATGGCAACAGGACGGAGATTTTCTTCAAGATCCCTTATTCCGAATACTGTAAATGGATTTTTAATGTCAAAGTTAGACTGATGATTAAATATTCCGGAAGCCGATCCTTTGACAAACTTCTCCAATCTGTCAGCTAACTCTTTTGCTTCAGGCGTTTCCATTCCGGTAAAAATTTTAAAAAGATCTTCCAGAAGCGGAGGTTCATTTTTAAAGGTTTCCGGATCCTGGGTAATACCTCTTTCTCTATAGGTCAATACTAATGCCCGATCCAAAAGCGCATCCTGCGAGGGAGTTAATTCTCCCATAATAACCCTCATCAAAGAATGCAGATCAAGTATTTTATTGGACAGCTCGTCCGGTTCGGGATTGACAGTTGTCAGATCAAAAGGATTAATTTTATACTGTGAATTAGCGGAAAAAACAACAAATTCTCCGCCTACGGACTGGGTCGATTTTTCATACTCATTTTCCGGATCGATAATCAATACGTCTACACCCATCATTAATAAACGCAGACATTCAAGCTTGACCATAAAGCTTTTTCCGCCGCCTGATTTACCCAAAATTACCGCATTGGCATTTTCCAAAGTAAAACGGTCAAAAATAATTAAACTGCCGTCGTGCTGGTTAACTCCGTAAAGAATACCTTCATTCTTAGTCAGAGAAGCCGTTGCAAAAGGAAAAGTCATGGCTAATGAAGTTGTATCGATATTTCTCCAGACTCCTAATCTATCATAGAACATGGGAAGCGTGGATTTAAATCCCTCCTCCATCTCAAGTGTTGCCTGTTTTGCGATAATTAAAAGTGAAGAGATAACCGAATCGATCTGTTTTGCAACCTGGTTTAATTCATCCAGACTGTCTGCCGGAATAGTTATGTAAAGACCGAACTGGAAAAAACGCTCGGAACCCTTGGCTAACTCTGCCTGTAAAGCCAACGCGTCGTCCAAAGCCACCTGTACAGTCGGATCCACAGCTTTTCCGGATTTAATATCACCTTCAATCGTAGCTTCCATCTCGGCAATCTTTCTTTTCAGATCTTCCAGCACCACTTTGGCTTCGGTCGGATAAATATACATTGAAATATACAATGGATGGTCAAAAGTAATAAGCGGATAAAGCCAGTTGGCAGATACATAGCGGGGATAACCAACAACATATAAAGTCCGGTAGAACTTATCATCGATTTTCAGATGATTAAAATCAACTTCGATAAAAGAAGGGGCTATTATATCTTTTATGGAAACTGCTCCCTTGGCTAAAAATCCGGCCACGTTTTGGGACTGGGGAAGATTTAAAGACTTTCCGCTTGTTCCGCCTGATTTTTTTCCGAATAAATTTAACATATTAACCTGTGGTTAAAACTACATCCGTATAACTTTCAATCGGTGCCAATCTTCTTCCGGTAGGTGAGGAGTTGTACAGATTAAAAAATAGTTCGACTAGTTCCTGCTTCTGTAAAATTGTGGCTCTAAGACCAATTTTCGCTAAAAGCCGGACCAGATGATCTCTTTTAGGATAGAGCGAAGTTTTTGCCCGGCTTATAACATACTCTTTATTTAAACTTTTTGTATTAACACCCGACACTCCCATCTCCAAAGTAGAAAAAGGCACGATGAAAAAGAATCTTTTTTCCAGGACAGTATTTTTTTTGACAACGTTTTTTATAAATTCTTTATAACTTTGTAATCGTGTTTTGATTAAATCTACCGGAGTGTGACTGATTACTCCCTCTAAATAATCAAGATAAGAGGATATGTCCATTTTTTTGGAAAGAATCAATATTTGCGTGGGAAATGACAAAGAATTCAGAAGACTCGAATAGGCATAGATCATCGATGACTGCTCTTCCGTAGATAAAAGCCAGAAGTTAACTGCTCCCACTTCAATAGCTACTGCGGCCGAAAAATCTTTCAGTAAAATTATGTCGTCTCTTATGTCTTCTATCTCAACAAAGGATTGAGTCGAGGCTTTAACCGGTGATGTAACTTTTTTTGGCGGCATAATAAAAATAATACGGATTACGGATTTTATTCGGATGACGCGGATATTCGGATAATACAGATGTATTTTTAATTAGCATATCCGTAGATCCGCAATTCATCTGTAGATCCGTTTCACAAAAGTTCCTTGGAAAAGAACTCCAGAGGTTTTGGATTTAAATCCTCTATTTTTAATTTCATTGTATCAAAAAAGTAGGTATTCTTTGGATCCTTAAACTCAAATAAATATTCTGACGGAGGCAAAGGATTAAAGGTCGCAAAGACTCCGTGCGGATTTGTTTTTAATAAACGGGACACAACTCCTTTATCATTTTTAACATAAATTAATATTCCCGGAATGGGAATTAGCTTATGGTTCTTAAGAACTCCGGTAAAAAAAGCTTTTCTCACTGCCGGTTGCGGCATTGTTTGAGGTTGTGTTTGGATTTGAACCGGGGGCTTAACTTGTTGCGCGGCTATAACTTTTTTTTGACCGGCTAATGCGGTATTTGGTTTTTGCAGCAGATTGGCTATGACCTGTTTTTTTACTGCCGGAGCGGACGTGGCAGATTTAGTTTTAGCCATATATACGGCTAGTTTTTCCTGCGAATCAATGTGAGACATGATGCGGTGCGGATCACTTAAAAAAAACAGATTCTTTAGAAAATAGATGGGTGGATTTTTCTTATGATAGGTATATTGGGTTGGTGAAGTAATTCTTCTTACAAAATTTTTAATCCAGACGTCAAGTGGCCGGTCATTTATCGGTACAAAAGCAAACGCCACTCCTCCGCCTGCCACTATTAAGGCAAAAAGTATATTAAGCAGGGGAATTGGAATCAGCTTAAAAACTACAAATCCCATCGGGATAAAAACAGCTAAATAGATAAACTGTTTTAAGGTAAGAATACCTATTAGTTTAAATTCAAATGTAGTTATTTGTCTTGGCATCGGATGTTGTTCCATTAGTATTTAGTATAAAGTATTTAGTATTTAGAATAAAGAAACAAATCTGGAGCAAAATGAAGCTAAAAATGAAGCAATGAAGTTGCGCTATTACTAAATACTAGATACTTAATACTTTATACTAACGATAAGTGACTGGTTTTTCTTTTTGGGGAAGAAGCAGGCTGATTCGTCTACCCTGTGCATTTACTTTTTCAATGAAGACTGTTACATCCTGCCCGGCCTTGAATTTTTCTGCTCCTGTGAGTTTGCTTATATGAATTAATCCCTCTACTCCGGGCTCCAGTTTGACAAAATAACCGTATTTTTCTTTTCTGACAATCGAACCTTTTACCTCTTTATCTTTAGGATATTTTTTCTCGATTTCTTCCCAAGGATCTTTAGTCAGACGTTTTAGGGAAAGATTAAGTTTCATATCTGTTAGATTTTTTTCAACAACCACTACGTCTAATGTCTCACCGGTTTTTAAATGTTCCGAAGCATCAGCTACCTTTTCCCAGGAAATCTCCGAGATATGGATTAATCCCTCCACTCCCTCGACATCGCAAAATGCTCCGAATTCGGATACTCCCAGAATCTTAGCCTTGTAAGTCTTGCCTTCCTTAATCTTGTCAAATTTGGCCCTTAAATCTTTTTGTGAGATTCCCAGGGCAGCTGCTTTTTGGGAAACAACCAACCGGTTTTTTTCTTCGTCTACCTCAAGAATTCTTACTTTTATTTTCTGTCCGCCCAACTTTTCCGGATTACTGATAAAATTATCCGTCAGTTGAATCTTAGGAATAACGCCACGGATTCCCATAAAATCGGCAAAAACTCCGCCTTTTCCGTATTCACCACAGATTACCTCAATTTCCTCTTCTTTATCCTTTTTTTCTTTTAAAATCTCCCATTTCCCTTTTTGGAAGAATTTTCTCATTGACACAACAGGATAGCCGTCTTTGGATTCGGAAGCTATTATTTTTACTCTCATCGTGGTTCCGGATTTTAAGTAAGGTAAATAGGTAGAAATTTCTTTTACTTCCAGATCGCCTAATACGGCATAAGCTTTTGCCCCGATATCAAATAAAACACCTTTTTTAGATAAGGATACGATTTCTGCATCCAGTTCCTGACCTTTGCTTATTTTGGGCGGGTGTGAAGCCTTAAGCATGGCTTCCATCGGGTGAGCTGATTTTGTAGTTTTTGGCATCTTTCTATAATCCTCCTGATTTCGAAGCAAGCTACTATTGTAGCAAAATCCCCCAAAAAAGCAAGCCTGTAATTTGCGCTTGCATCTTTAAGCTTAATTTAGTATATTATGGGATTATTATGGAAACAATGCTTCTCCCGAGCCTTCTGGATAGGTTTGTTACTTATCTGAAATCACAGAGCAAATCCGACTTTACGGTCATAGCTTATAAAAAAGACTTAGAGCAATTTGTCGGATTCCTCACCAGTAAAGAGAAAAATGACATCCGGGAAATTAAAAAGGAGGATATTGACGACTTTATTAATAAATTACTGGCAGATAACTACACTAAAAAGTCAGCCTCCAGAAAGCTCAACTCTATCCGCACTTTTTTCCGTTATCTTAAAAATGAGGGTGTCGTTGAACAAAATCCCTCGCTTGAAGTTTCGCATCCCAAATACAGCCAAGCTCCCCCGCGAATTTTCAGCAAACTTGAGTATAGGGCCTTGAGAGACCTGGGAAAAGAAGACCCAAGAACTTATGCTTTAATTGAGATTTTACTGCAAACCGGAGTAAAAATAGGCGAGCTTGCCAATCTCAGGCTTTCAGATATAGAAGAAGGCGCTTTGAAAATCAGCCCTTATGGAAAAAATCTTGAAAGAAAAGTTCCGATTAATAAAGCTGCCCAAAAATCCATCGACGAATATCTAAAGATAAGAGGAAAAGAAACAGAAGACGACCATCTTTTTATAACCAGAACCGGACATCCACTCTTAGTCAGAAATATCCGCCAGATTATTACCCGCTGTTTTAGGGAGGTAGGAATTGAAAACGCTACAGTTAATGATTTAAGAAATACATTTATTGCCTATCAGTTAATTAATGGTGCTTCTGTTGAATATATTGCTAGAATTGTGGGCCACCGCAGACTATCTTCTACCGAAAGATTTTTAAACCTCGTGAAAGAAGAAGCCGAAAGAAAAGAACGCCTCGGCGAATTATAAACTGATTACTCTTCACTTGTAACTCCTTTTTAAATAAAATAAATATAAAATAAACGAATCTTATGTCTGATGTTGGTAGTGAAATTCCTCTGGCAAAACAGAAAAATAAATCTATTCCAAGAAGGGCAGTTGGTAGATTAGCCCTAGCCCTTCTTACTGGCGCAGCATTAGTTAATTGGATTCCTCCAATTGCCGCCATCGAAACTATTGAAACAGATCTGGGACAAAATTCAGCGCTGTGGACAATAGCGGATATCCATAAGCGCCAACTAAAACACGTTGCTAAGGCTAATGGAATTAAATTGGAGAAAAATACTGACTATGTTTCTCCACTTCAACAAATAATTAACGCGGTTGACGAATTTGAGAGACTTTCAGGTAAAAAAGTCTACTACGACTTTTTCTCCAATAGGCCAACCGAACTTATAGCCAGAGAAATATTAAATCGAGTTCCAATCCTGAGAGATATTGAAACTTTAGGTTTTGCTAGTTTAATAAAACAACATGCGGAAGCTAAAGCACACAGAAACAAACCGATCCATTTTCAAGTTGCCGACACTATTGCTTATTATTCTCCGGAATCTGCTTACCATTTTTATCTAAATGCAATATTCTGGGAAAATTTTGAACCTCTTTTTAGAGCGCGAACCGGCATATCAAAAAGGTTGGAACAAGCAACCGGGTTAAGAGTTGATTTTTTTCGGGGTAAAAATGAAGCTCAGATGATTTGGCTTAATGATTTGCCAGAAGACAAAAAACAAACAGCTATAGACTTTTGCAAAAAGGAGTTGATGGGTTGGTACTCTAGGCATTTTGCCCCAGAAAAAAAATCCTCATTTCCCGCAATGCTTGTAGACGCCTTAGGAAAAAATAATGCGAATTTAGGATTGTCAATCGACGAAGTTGCTATTGTTCTAAAATATATGAGTCGGCACGATTTAAACACAGAAGAATATATCGCTGATTTACCCGAAAGATTACCTGAAATCTTAGGAAGATTTCGTAATTTTAAAGACACATTTTCAATCTATGGCAGAAATTTTAGATCTCTAATATCAAATCCTCTTGAAGAATTAATTTAGAATGGGTAATATAGTAGTATATGAGAAACTATATTTCCCTCAAACCCAAGG
>MGAF01000023.1 GCA_001789635.1 Candidatus Roizmanbacteria bacterium RIFCSPLOWO2_01_FULL_35_13
CCTTTCCACCAATAATTTTGTTATTCTACACTTGTCTTTATAACTAATATTTATCAAATTTAAGTTATTTTTCAGTTTCTTATACAACACACCGAAATCTAATGACTTTCTCTTAAGGCCATCCAGTAATAGGTTAGATTGTTTCAAATCGTTAATTTTATCTAAGAACCTATCTTCTTCTTTGGTTAATTCTTGCTCTTTTCCCTTATAATAAACTACATCATTTTTCCCGCTTATGTATAGATTAAAGAGTCTCTCTTTTTTGAGTCTGGCCTCTTGAAGACTCTGCTCCAATTCTTGAATATCTGTTTTATATTGATTCTCTTCTCTGGTTTCACCTTCAAGCTGGCGATTAACATATTTATTCAATACCTCCGGCCTTGTTATTATTTCTGTCAATTTTTCCCAAAGGGGTTTTTCCAGCCTTGTGCTAATAAAAGACTTTGCATAGCAACGCCTCTCCCTGATTGGATTTTTTATTCCCTTACAATAATAGACGGCTTTTTTATACTCTTGATTATAAGAAACTCGGTTGCAAATATGAAATTTCTTCCCACAATCACTGCAATAAACCAGCTTATTTAACATTGTCTCTGATTCGGGTTTGCCTTTTCTTAATGCAAACTCTGAATTTTTCCTTAAAACAATCTGACACTTTTCAAAGGTTTTATCTGCGATAACTTGAGGCACGCTTAGCGGAATCCACTCCGATTTAGGCCTGATGACCTTTTTAACATCTATTTTGGGGTTTGTGTTTTTGGTTATCTTCCTGATAAAAGTATTGCCGGTATAAATAGGATTTTTGATTATTGAATAAATAGAGCTTGTGTGCCAGTAATTCGGAATTGTTTTTTTAAATCTCTTGTCATACGCTCTCTTAGTTGGCACATTCCAGCCGTTAACTATCTTTTGAGCTTGCTTAATGGTTATCCTGTCAACACTCCCATAATTATCTGTGAATATCTTAAAAATTCTTTTCACTATTTCAGCCTCTTTTTTATTGATGGCTAATTTTTTGTTTTTTACATCATAGCCATAGGGCGGAGAGCCTTTCCAGTTGCCCTTTTTCATACTCGCTATTTGCCCCATATTGATACGCTCTTTTATTTGCTCCCTCTCAAACTCGGCAAAGCTCCCAAGCATATTAACAAACAATCTGCCTTGAGGGGTTGAGGTGTCGTAAGTTTCAGACACGCTAATAAGCTCAACATTGAGATTGGCCAAATAGTCTTGTATCTCCAAAAAATCCCTTAGCGAACGGCTCAACCTATCTATTTTATACACCACCACAGCGTCAAAAATGCCTTTTTTGGCGTCTTCTAACATTCTTTGTAGTTCTGGCCTTTCTTTAGTTTCTCCGCCCCTACCGCCGTCAACATAAACACCGGTAATATCTCCGTCTTTTGATTTTATAAAATACCTACATTTTAATTGTTGCTCGGACAGACTATTTCCCTTGACCTGCTCCTCGCTGGAAACCCTTGTATAAATAACTGCTTTCTTCATATCATATACATTTTATTAAATTTTATTCTTTGCCTAAGATTATTTTTCTAATACTATAAGATACTCGTATCTCATACCATCTGGATTATTATTCTTCCTGCCACCAAACAATTTCCTTGAAACTATTCTATCCTCAAAGACATCTAATAATTTATACCCCTTTTGTGATACAAAATACTCATAAATAACTTTCCATATCTCAACCGTTTCCTTTTCCATTACTGGATTACCAACCAATACACATAATCTACCACCCCTTTTTAGAGAAGTAGATGCATTCTCTAATGCCTTGATTGTAAACCAAAAATATGAGTCAAACATCTCTTTTAATTTTTTATTTTTTATTCTATCTCTTTTCTTATCTATATACTGACCAGTGATTGTCCCTTCCGGCTTCCTAAAAGGAATTTCTTTTTTGGAGAATGATTTTATCTTTTCATTAGAATAACCAAGCCACATCATCTCTAGCTTGAATGTTCTTATGTATTCTTGGGCTTGGAGATAAGGTGGCGAGGTGATAATACTATCAGCCCTTGTTTTTTTATTAAAAGGAAAGGTATAGGCATCAACACCCGAATAATAATCAACTTTTTTAAGATTATAATTTGTTAATAATTCACTCACAGATTTATTTATTTTTTTCAATTCTCTCCTTGCTTCTTCTAAAATGGTTTTCCCAAAACCATTGCCTCTTTGTGTTTCTTCAATCTCTTTTCTTTTCCTTTTAGAAGTAAAGAGCTTCGGCATTGAATGCTCTGCATAAGAGTATTTCTTTGAAATCTTGAAAAAAATTAAAATTAAAACAACTTTAGAAATAGATTTATTTTTTTTACTTATTCTTCCCCAAATTTCAGTAAAAAAAGTCAACAAATCAATTGGATACCAATATTCAAGCCTCTTGTCGTATTTCTTATTTTTTATCTCTGATATATCTATATTGAAAATAGTATCTATTTCTCTCTCGGCTATTAAAACATTTTTTGACCATTCCTTAGCAGAAAACTCGGGTAATTTAATCTCATAGAAATACTCAAGTAATGGGTTAATATCAGTCAGGGTAGCTGAATATCCATTGGTTACAGCTTCCAAGCCGGTGGTTCCTGAACCAGCAAAAGGGTCTAGAGTTTTTCCTTTATTTTTTGTATATTTATTTAGACAATATCTTACGATTTGAGGAATAAATTTAGCGGGATGATAGTAAAGGGAATGGGTGAGATAGCTTGTATTATTTACATCCTCAATCTCGTCTCGGAATGAAACTATTTTTGGTTTAGGAAATTTCATAAATGCATCTTAACAGGATTAAGTCTCTAATGTAGTGAATTTTTTCAGAAAGTGAATTTGCTGGAATTGAATTTTCTTTCCAAGAAGGGGCAATTTTTAAAGCTATTTTATTTGCTGATAAAACTTGATTGTCTGATTCAATGATTGTCTTGATATCATCCTTACTTATATACTTTTTAAGTAACTCTGCATTACTGAACCCAGCTATTTTTTGATTATCTAATTCCAAAGAAACCATAGCGTAGGATAGCCATAAATCATCCCAGCTCTCTACTTTTTTTATCATTTTGTTTATTGTGTGGAAATCAATCTTAGCTTCAGGTTTTGCCCATCCTCCTAGAGTTTTTGCTAAATCTTCCGTTCCATAAACCATTTTAAGAACTACTCCATCTCTTACTTTAATACCTTGCTCAACTGAATCTATAAATTTTTTTTCGCTATATTGTTTACCAATAATATGTTTTAAATTCTCATATATTTTACTTTTTGTAATTTTTTTCTGGTTACTATCAATGGCGTCCCAAATCGTAACTAGATATAGCAGTTTTTTCCTACTGTTTTTTTTCCAATCAAAAGACTTCCTAAGAAAATCAACAAGGGAGCCTTTTGCAGTTGTGCCTCCAGTATCATCCCGTGACCTTAATTGAACCGTCAAATAAGATTTTGTATTTTTCCTACAAACAGCATCTAAATCAAGTTTTGATTTCATTTTGGGAAAAAGCTCCTTGATGAGCTTTATTTTTTCATTCGTTTTGTCTGCAACAAAAAAATTATCACCACATTCCCTTAAAATTTGATTAAGTAAAGCTTCTAACGCCTTGCCCTGTCTTGCCCTATATGAACTATGAAAATACTGATGAAATGAGAATAGGTATCCATAATAATTTGCTAACCTATAAGATTTAGAGAAACTATCTGCTCTTGATATTCCTGCTACAAACTTCTTTATGCTATCCAAATCAAGTTTTATTTTTTCAAAATTATTTGAAAAAAGAACTTTTATAATGTCTATGGCTAGATTATTTGGACTTTCCAGTATCTTCCTAATAATTAAGCCCCCATCACTTTTATCTAAGGATATAAGATACCTTTCTTGAAAATTGTCTTGTTTGCTCATAGTTTTTTAATTAATCTTAGCTTTATTTAAAAAATTATTGTAATCTTTCCTGTCAATTCTAAACTCCCCGCCGATTTTATAAGCTCTCAATCGGCCAGCTTCAATGTATCGGTAAATAGTCATATTAGAAACTCTTAGTTCACAGGCAAGCTCCTCAACAAGATAAAATTCTCTTTTATTTTTTTTGGTCATATTAAAAAATTCCTAAGATGTTCCATTTGTCTTTATACTTTTTACCCAGTTCAACATCTGGCTCATAAAAAGGTAGCTTTGTTTTATCGGGTTTGAAATTTCTAATGGCGTTGTCCTTGTGTGGAGTTCCACCTCTCCCTTTCATAGACAGCCACTTTTTATGTTTAGCAACTATAAAATCAACAAATTCATTATAGGGGATTATATAGAAGTCAGGAACTTCAAAATCTTCTCTGATATTTACAAATGCGTAAAAATGATTTTTAATATCTGACCTTTGCTCAACTTTGTCTGTAAGTTTCCACCCTTGTTTATTGCCCTTTGAACGGGTCTTGACTTGTATATGGGCTACTGACCCGTTCTTTAAGTTAGTTGCTATAATATCTATCTTGGGCGTATTTTTTATTGTGAGGGTGGCTACAGCCCCTCGCTTAGAAATTTCGGCTGCGACAAAAAACTCCCCCGAAGCTCCCACGATTGTAGATTCTGTTTTATTTTGTGCCATATTTTTTAGTGGCTAGATTGTAGTAATACTATATCTGAATTTTAGCATATTTTACAATAATTGACAACTTCAACATACTATTTAGGCCTTATAATCTCAAATTTTTTATGTTCCGACCTTAAAAAATCAATCAAATTGGGCGTATTTCCGCTTATTTTCCCCAATTCTATCAATATCAGACTTATCTCTTTTTTGTTTGTGTCAACACTCCCGCCTCTGCATTTCATTTTAACTTGCTCCCAGACACCAGCCACCCCGTTTTTAGTGGCCATATTTACCCAGTAGAAAAGCTTTTGTTGCTTCGCCAAGCTTAATCCAGAGGCATCTAAATAAGAATATAGCCTGTTCTGCTCCATCTCGGCCAGAGTAATTAAGCCAACCGCCACATCACCAAAAACTGCCTCAAAAACATCAAGCATAATGCCCCGTGCCAACTTGACATCCAAGACATTCTCTAGCGTAAAATCCCCGTTTTTTCCGTCTATCCTACGCCTCAAAAAGGCTTCCATATTTTGCTTGTGATGCAATGAAAACTCAAACTTCAAAGCATTTCTTCTAAGTTTGCCCTCTTCAAATAATTTTTTAATTTTCTGTCCTTCTGTCGTATGTCCATTGCAATAAATCTCCCAAAATTTATCGTATATAGCATAGCCCTGCGTTGAGTTACAAAATTTGATATAAAGTCCCTCCCTACCGTAAAATAATTTTTTATCTTCAAAAGGATGATTCTGATTAAAATTAAAATCTGACCTCCACTTATAATTAAAATCTCTAATCTTGTAAATAACTTGGTCTGCCGTGCCGAGATAATTCGGGAGTCTGATTATTAAACAAAAATCAACTCTTTTCAGTATCCCTTTTTTTATATCCTCTTTTGTCGTGGTAATCCCCACCTCTGCCAATAAAGCAACCAGCTTATCGCAAAAAATATCCAAATCATCCTTAATCACCCCGTATAAACTATGGCCAAAAATCGTTGACGGCAAAGAGACCTGTATCTCTAAAACTTCATCTTGAATATTGCTTCCCTGCCGTCTGCTTGGCAAGGTAATAACTGGGAAATAACGGCCTAAACGGCGCATCTTGTCGGCATAGTTTTTGCAATGTGAAGAATTGACGACAAAATATTTCCCCTCCGTAGTTTTTCTGCCGTCCAGTTTGTTTATAGGGTTTATTTTGTATTGTCCTAATAAGAGTTGTATTATCACGCTGTCAACCATAAATTACATATCATATCCATTGATTTTTACCTTTTATTAAACAGAATTGACTTTATATCCTTAAAGCAGTTAAAAAGCTTTCGGGGAGATACTTTTAAATCGTTGGCAAAGTATTTTTTCGCAATGTCCTCGCTTTTCCCCTTATCTTCAAAACAGAAAAAACACTCTCCATTTAGCCATTCGGTTGAAACCAATCTAACCTCTGCGGCAAAAAGTGTGCTTGCAATAAAAATGTCTTTCGTTTTATAAACCTCGTTTCTTGACTTTTTGTTTTTCATAGGATTGATTTTCATTTAAATTGAGTATTATTTCCAAAGCTTTGGCAATTCTAAAATCCGCCTCTTCTTGAGGTATATCGGCCTGACAATATTCAATTTCAAAGTCTTTTTTCGCCATAAAAAAATCGCTTATCTAAGACAAAAACACACGCAGAGTTTTAAACAAAAAAACCAACTAAAGCTGGACGACTATTGTCCGTTTAATTGGCTCGTGTGCTCGTCAAATAAGCGATTTTGAGCGAATTGATTCAATTGTTAATTTTATTATAGCAAATCCTCCAATGATGTCAAGTGGTTTAAACGATTTTTCCGTCTTTAACATTCAATAAATTATTGGTCTTACACTTATGGCATTTCTTTTCTATTTTACCATCTAAGACCTCTTTAATGTTGGCCAAGTGGTTTGTGCAACTTGAACATCGCCATTCGTAGTCTCTCAATGGCTCAACTGTGCTCTGTGGGTCTTCTGGTTGGTCTCCTTCCTCTTCAAACATCTTTTGTTCTCTGATAAATTTGTCGGTTATAAATATTTTGGCTTCACTAAAAAAAGGAGGTTTTTCTCCATTTTGGTCTCCCACATCAGGATAGCCATAATAAGCTTCCTCTATTTTAATGAAATCCATTTTTTCCATCATAGCCAAAACTCCTAAAATCTCATAATGCCCCTTGGAAAAATACCCCACATCCTCGTCCGCTTTAAATAGAATATTTCTGTTTTCGTATTTCAGATATTTACTATAAACCTTCTGCTTTAAATCAGAATACTGTTTGTCCATACCGTAGGGCTCAATATCGGGCTCATTTGAGCTCAATAAAAAAGACAAAATTAGCCTTAGATTATAAACATCCAAATATTTTACTTTTACATCGGAGCTATAAACTACATCGCTATTTTGATGTTTTCTCTCTTTAATTATCTTGAGTTTTACTAGCTTATCCTCGTCCAATAATTTGAAGAGTTTAATCTCATCTTCAGGCCAATTCTGATACTCAACCTCCTGACCTTTTACCACTGCGCCATCAGCTTCAAAAAACAACAAGGTAGTTAAAATTGGAATATTTTTGTCTTTGTTGCCCAAATATCTGTCTAGTTTTATTTTTTCGGGCTTAAATTCATACATATAATTTACATATACATTACATTGATTATCTTAATCTTCTTGTCGGCAATAGTCAACAAAACTCCCCTGTTTTAGGGGAGTTTTGAGTATAATCCTAGAACTTTTATCGTGCTATGTTGGATATATCGTATTACATTTATATTTTGTTGTCAATATCTTTTTTGTTTAAATTCATCTCTTCCAAACAAAGATTCCTTAGATAAATACCTCCTATTCGCCTCATAATCTCCAAGCTTATCCCTTGCTGATATGAATACTCCTTTAACTGTTTCTCAAAACTTTCGTCAAATTTCCAATCATCTAACAAACTAAAAATGTAACCCTGAACATCATATGCCGTATTAACATCTTCTTTGATTTTGCATTGGGTGATAAAATCATTCTTTCTCTCATCAATATATTTTTTCATTCCGCTATCATTTAAAAACTTTACTCCTTTATCGGAAAGCTCAACGGGAGAATTTTTTTGAAAAGCCCCAACGTCTCTATTCCCAATGTCAATTTTTAAACCTTTGAGTATGTCTTTAATCCATCCTACGTCGGTCTCAATCTTAGAAAATCTTGAACCACTGTAATAAGCAACTACAATAAGAGCCCCAATAATGCCCAAAAAATATATCCAATTGATTTTTATTAAGATTTCATCCATACCAATATAATTATACCAAAAAAATGTATTTAATAAAACACCTTATCAAATCATTGAGGTCTTTGTCAAATGCTTAAAATCAGCCTACCTTGACCCTATTTTTATCAACCAACTTAACCTTAAAATAAAACTTTAGTGGTTTTGTATTTACACCAACGAAATCGCCTGGATGGGGACAACGGTTTCGGCTACTTATGAATGGCTGGAACTTTACAACTCTGCTGATCAGCCGGTGAACCTGCAAGGATGGGTCTTGAAAGCGGCTGACGGCACGCCGCTAGTTAACTTAAGCGGTGAAATTGCGGCGGGGGGTTATTTTCTGCTGGAGCGGACTGATGACCAAACCGTGCCGGCAATTACTGCTGATCAAATCTTTAGCGGCGCAATCGGCAACACCGGCGAAGATTTCCAACTGTTTGACGCTGGCGGCAACCTGATTGACGAAGCATCGTTCGCCTCCGGCTGGCCCGGCGGGGACAATACCACTAAGCAAACCCTGGAACGATCAACAATTGACAACTGGCAGACTAGTTTACAACCTAATGGCACGCCAAGAGCCAAAAATAGCACTGCCCCGGCAGAACCTCAAGAACCGCCAGCG